>NZ_JBVHVX010000004.1:78580-273709 GCF_055564615.1 Agromyces sp. NPDC029043
CGGCGATGGGGGCAGAGGCGACGAGGGAGGTGGAAAGAGAACAATAGTGGTGGGGGCTGCCCCCCCCCCCCCCCCCCCCGCGCCCGGCCGCTGGTAGCCCAGAACCGTCGGGTGCTTCGCGTCGAACGGGACGAGCCGGCCGCCCGCGAGCTCGGGGGTCTCGCGGTGCACGCGGATGAGCCGCGTCAGGCCCGCGTAGACGGCGCCCGCCGGCGTCGAGGGATCGTTCCGCTGCGCATACGCCTCGGCGGGATAGGGCGGGCGGTTCACCCAGCGGCTGTCGTCGGCGAGCGCGGGGTCGTCGAGATAGGAGTGGTCGTTGAGCTGCGCGACCTCGTCGCCGAGGTAGACGAGCGGGATGCCGCCCGTCGAGAGCGCGATCGAATGCGCGAGCAGCACGCGGTCGACACCGTGGGCGTCGCCGGCCTCGATGCCCGCGAGCGAGGCCGTCGTGCCCGCGACGCGCGCGTCGCCCGTGCGCGGGTTCTCCTGGAACGGCACGCCGCGCGCGAAGCTGCCCGGGAACCGGTTGACGTAGAACGCGTTGAGGAACCGGCGATGGTCGAAGCCCTGGATGCCGAACTCGGCGGCATCCTCATCGGCGAAGGTCCAGCCGATGTCGTCGTGGCCGCGCACGTAGTTGACCCACGAGCAGCCCTCGGGCAGCGCGTGCCGGCGTTCGAGCGCCTGCCGCAGCATGCGCGGGTCGCGGGTCGCGAGCATCTCCCACGTGAGCGCCATCTGCAGCGGGTTGTACGAGAGCTGGCACTCGCCGAGCGAGATGTACTCGGCGACCTCGTCGGGGTGCACGATCGCCTCGGACTTGAACAGCAGGGATGGCGCCGCCATCCGCAGCACCGCATTGAAGGCCTGCAGCAGCAGGTGGGCCTCCGGCAGCGACTCGCACGGCGTGCCGAGCCGCTTCCAGATGAAGGCGACGGCGTCCATGCGCAGCACGTCGACGCCGAGGTTCGCGAGGAACAGCATCTCGCCGGCCATCGCGCGGAACACGGCCGGGTTGGCGTAGTTGAGGTCCCACTGGAAGGTGTGGAACGTCGCCCAGATCCAGCGCCCGTCGGGCAGCTGCACGAAGGAGCCGGGGTGGTCGTCGGGGAAGATCTCGCGCACCGTCTTCTCGTACGCATCGGGCATCGTGCGGTCGGGGAAGATCAGGTAGAAGTCCTCGTACCCCGGCTCGCCCGCCACCGCCTTGCGGGCCCAGTCGTGGTTCGAGGCGGTGTGGTTGAAGATGAAGTCGAGCACGAGCGAGATGCCGTTCGCACGCAGCTCGGCGGCCAGGCCGCGCAGGTCGTCGATGGTGCCGAGGTGCGGCGCGACGGCCCGGTAGCTCGAGACCGCATAGCCGCCGTCGGAGTTGCCCTCGGGCACCGCGAACAGCGGCATGAGGTGCAGGTACGTCAGGCCGAGTTCGACGAACTCGGGGATCCGTGCGCGGACGCCGGCGAGATCGCCCGCGTACCGGTCGACGTAGCAGACGCCGCCGAGCATGCGGTTCGACAGGTACCATCCGGTGTCCTGCTCGCGGCGTGCATCGGCCTCCTTCAGGTCGGCGGGCCGCGCGGCCCAGGATGTCTCCGCGTCGTCGATCACCCCGGCGAGCTGGTCGAGCCCGTCGTCGCGCTCGCCGTACAGGCGGCGGAACAACCCATGCAGGGTGGGGAAGTGGGTCGTGAGGCGCCGGATGAACTCGGCGTCGGCCGTGGTCGCAGGCGCCGCCGCCGACGGTCGGATCCGGGCGAGGTCGACATCGGCGTCGATTCCCAGTCGTGCCATGTGCCCAGCCTGCCGCATCTGTCCCGCGAACGGGAGGCGAGCGCTGTGAATCCGCCCCGTATGCCGGCGAGGCCCCACTTCGGGAGCGTGACGGGCCCGGTGGGGCGGGCTAGGCTCGAACCGGTCTGATTCCCGCGATCGAGAGTTCGGCTATGAGGGGTGTGCGAGCCGTCGCGATCGGCCCGGCGCCGATCGTCCGTCATGCTGCCCTCGCGACGGCCATGATCGCCATCGCCGCGGCGGTCGCCGTCGCCGTGGCCAGCGAACTGCTCCACTTCGTCCACGTGGTGCACGCGGCGGACGGCCGGCATGGTGCGCACGAGGGCCTGCACGTCGTGTTCGACCCGCTGTGCGTGGCCGCGGCCATCGGCGTCGCGGGTCTCCTGCTCGCGGCGCTCGCCGTGGCGTCCGCGCCGACCGACCGCCGACCCCGCGGCCGCTGTCGCGTGGTCTGGGCGAGCCCCGGGCTCGGTGCCATGGCCAACGCCTCGGTATGGGCGACCATCGCCGCGCTCGCCGTGGGCGCGGCGGCCGAGGCGTTCGCCCCGCTGCCCGGCGGTCACCTCACTGCGAGCGCGCTGTTCGCGGGCACGCTCGGCGCGGTCACGGGCTCGGTGCACCGGCGCGCGCACCACCAGTCGGCGTACCGATCGTTCAACATGGTCGCGATGCTGCTCGCGGCGGGATGCCTGGCGAGCATGAGCCTCACGTCGACCGGCGAGTGGTGGGTGAACAACTTCAGCACGCTCGGCACATCGGGCGACTTCGCGGCGGCGTGCTTCAACCTCGCGCTCATCTTCTCGGGCGGTGCGATGGCCGCGATGTCCGGCCGGCTCGCGAGCGGCCTCGTGCGCCCCGAGTACGCCGCCCGACGCGGGGCGGTGGCGACGGCCAAGGTGCTGATCGCCGTGATCGGCCTCGCGCTGGCGGGCGTCGGGCTGGTGCCCATCAATACCGAGGAACTGCTGCACAACGTGTTCGCGAGCGCCGCCGGCGCCGCGTTCTTCCTGTTGGCCTCGCTCACCCCGTGGCTCGTGCGACGGATGCCGCGGCGACTCGTCGTGACGTCCTGGGCGTCGTTGGCCGTCGAGGTCGGGACCTGGATCGTGTACGACCGGCTCGGACTCGCCTCGCTCACGGTGTTCGAGGTCGTGGCGTTCGCGTTGGTGTTCGTGTGGCTCATCGCGCTGGTCGTGACGACGCACCCCTCGATGGGGCCCGAGCCCGCACCACCTCGGCCCGAGCGCCGCGTGACCGCGATTCCGACGTTCGCCGTCGGCGGACGCTCCCGCGGAATGGCGCCGGCGCTCGCGCGTTCTTCCTGATGAGAAGTTGAGTCGAGCCGACTCAACTCGTATCATGGAATACAAGCATGAGTCCACACGACTCAACTTCGCAGCGATGAAAGGAGAGATCATGGCCAACACCGACCCGTTCCGCGACCTCGACCGTCTCGCGTCCGCGCTCTTCGAATCGAACCGACGGGGGCCGCGACGCATGCCGATGGATCTCTACCGCGACGGCGACCACTACGTCCTCACGGCCGACCTGCCCGGCATCGACCCGGGATCGGTCGACATCGACGTCGACGGCCAGCTGCTCACGATCCGCGCCGAGCGCACGCTCCCGTCCGGCGAGGACGTGAAGTGGATCACCCGCGAGCGCGAGGCCGCGTCGTTCCTGCGGCAGCTGAACCTCGGGCAGGGGGTCGACACCGAGCGCATCGCGGCGAGCTACGCCAACGGCGTGCTGAGCGTGACGATCCCGGTCAGCGAGAAGGCGAAGCCGCGCAAGGTGGCCGTCGAGACCGCCGACTCGGCGCGTACGGTCCAGGTGCCGGAGGCGACGCGCTCGGTCGAGTCGTGACCGACGACGACGACGTCCGCATCGAGCGCGACGACGAGACGGAACGGTACGAGCTGTTCGTCGGCGACACGCTCGCCGGCCACGTCCAGTTCCACCTCCGACCCGGCCGGATCGTGTTCATCCACACGATCATCGACCCGGCCTTCGAAGGTCAGGGGCTCGGCAGCCGCCTCGCGAGGCACGTGCTCGACGACGCCGTCGCTCGCGGCGAGCGGATCGTCCCGAGGTGCCCGTTCATCGCGGCGTACCTCCGCCGGCACCACGGCTACGAGGCCTCGGTCGACTGGCCGGCCGGCACCTCGCCCGCCGCATGAGTCAGGATCCGGACCTGCCGGTCCGGATCCTGACCCCCGCTCTGGGGCACTGCGGCCTTCGACGGCGGAAGATAGCATTCCTCAAAACCCCGAGTCGGGAACCCGACCCGACAGATCGTCGCACCGCGGCGAACGCGACCGCCATGTGTCCCAGCACGGTCGCTCGGGAGGTTGGCTCGCCGAGCTCAGTTCGGGTCGCTCGGCGGGGAGGGCCTCCTGTGAGGCCGCGGTGGGGCGGGAGGTAGGGTTCCCGCCCCACCGTCATGTCCGCGGTACGTCACGTCCGCGGTCGCACGCCGCCGCGCGTCGCCGCAGCGCGCTCGGCTACAGCCGCCCGACCGTCTCGATGTCTTCGAGGAACTCGGCGGCGACCTCGGCCGACACCGTCGCCCGCGTGGCCGCGATCGCGGTGACGTAGTCCTCGAGGTGCGGGCCGCGCGCATCGGCGTCGTCGGAGTACACGGCCTTCTCGAGCGCCGACTGCGACGCCTTCCGCGCGGCGTACTCGATGTCGGCCGGCGAGAAGCCGTCCGTCATCGCCACGAGCGTGCTGACGTCGACGTCGACCGCGGCCGGCGGGATGTACCGTCCCCAGATCGCGGTCCGCGCCTCCTCGTCGGGCAGCCCGATCGGGATGACGTAGTCGAACCGCCCGTGCCGCAGGAACGCCGAGTCGAGCGCGCGGATGAAGTTCGTGGCGCAGATCAGCAGCCGGTCGGGTTGCTCCCGGAAGGCGGGGATGATCTTCAGCAGCTCGTTCGTCACGCCCTGCGTCGGCGACGGCGGCTCGCCCTGGCGGTGGGAGGCGATCTCCTCGACCTCGTCGATGAACACCACCGCGTGCTCGAGCTCGGAGATCGTGAGGAAGGTCTCGCGCAGCGCGCCGGCCAGCGCACCCGGCGTGGCGGCCAGGCGTGAGGGGAACACCTCGACGAACGACCACTCCAACCGGGAGGCGATCGCCTTGGCGAAGGTCGTCTTGCCCGTGCCGGGCGGCCCGAAGAGCACGACGGCGCGGGGCGGCGCGACCCCGAAGCGTTCCGCGAGCTCGGCTTGGGCGAGCGGCAGGACCAGGCGGCGTTCGAGGAGCTCCTTCTCGCGTGCCATCCCGCCGACCGCGTCCCACAGTCCGCGGGGAAGGACCCGGCCGCCGAGCTCGGCGAGCAGCTTCAGCTCCTCGCGCTGCACGGGAATGTGCCGCTCGAAGTAGTGGAGGTCCTGCTTCAGCTCGAAGCCCTGGTGGAGGAACGCGCCGACCCGCGTCTCGGCGGCCGGCATGAGCGCCGAGAGCTTCGAGACGCCGGATGGCGCCATCCGGGCTTCGAGGGCGGCGAGCAGCGAGGATCCGATGCCGCGCCCGCGGTCATCGGCCGCGGTCGCGAGGAAGACGACCCAGCCCTGGGCGTGCGCGACCCTGCCGACGGCGGCGCCGATGACGTGGTCGCCTCGGACCGCGACCACCGCATGGTCCTCGGTGCAGGAGGCGAGCACCTCGGCGAGGTTGTACACCGGCTCGGCGGCTGCGGCGGCGACCTGTTCCCAGAGTCGCAGGATCCCGTCGACGTCGTCGGCGTGGAAGTCGCGAATCCGCCAGTTCGCCATGTTCAGCCTTCGCGCTCCCGGTCGTCGCGGTGCTCGCCCGCCGGCGCGCCGGCCGCCGGACCCTGCGCCTCGCGCAGGCGGTCGCAGAGCTCGATCAGCCGGCGCAGCTCGTCATCCTCGAGCGCGGTGCCCACCCGGTCGGTGATCGCGTGCATGTGCTGGATCGCGGCGCGGCGGAACTCCTCGAAGCCCTTCGGCGTGAGCTGCACGATGGTGCCGCGGCCGTCGAGGGGGTCGTCGGTCTTCTCGACGAGACCGCGCGCGACCAGGCGGTCGACGAGACGGCTCACGCTCGGCTGCGAGATGAGCACGTGCCGGTTGAGCTCCTTGAGTCGCAGGCGCCGGCCCGGGGCACGAGAGATGTTGAAGAGCACGTCGTACTCGTTGAGCGACATCAGCTCGGTGGGGAACACCGCGGAGAGCCTCCGCATCACCGAGACCTGCGCCCGGAAGAGTGCCTCCCATGCCGCAACGGCCGTCGCTCGATCAGCCACCCGTGCTCCCTCCGTCAGGCTCGGCGGCCCTCAGCGGCACCGCCGTGTCCGACGATAGCGAAGACCGTCGGCGGCCGAGGGATCCGGTCGGGGCGACGCGCGCGATGCGCCCCGAACGTGGGGGCGGCGAAGCGCTGCGGACACGGTTGAGGGCCGGTCGTAGAGGCTGACGACCGGCCCTCGCCCTTGCACCAAGAGTGTCCTGCAATCACATTCCGCACCGGCCGCCACAGCAAACAACCGGTGCTCTTCGAATATATAACGGATCGGTAACGGGCGCTAGCCCTGTGTGCCCCGAATGCGGGTGATTTTCCGGACGTCGGGTCGAGCGGCATCTCTCGCCGTGGTCGGCCGTCGATGCAGGATGACGCGTCGATCCTCGCGCGTCCGCAGGCGCTGCCGCGACCCACTGGGGACGGCGTGACGGGCCGGGATCAGAAGACGTCGGGGCTCGGCGTGGACGCCTGGCGGATCGAGACGTCGGCGTGCCGGTCGAAGCGGTAGCCGACGCCGCGGACCGTGCGCACGATGTCCTGGTAGTGGGCGAGCTTGGAGCGCAGGCGACGGACGTGCACGTCGATCGTGCGCTCGTTGGGCACCTCGTCCTCGCCCGACCAGAGGCCGTCGATGAGCTCGTGCCGGTCGATCGTGCGGCCCTCGCGGAGCACGAGGTACTGCAGCAGCTCGAACTCCTTGTAGGTGAGGCCCGCGGCCTCGCCGTCGAGCAGGACGCGCTTGCGCGAGATGTCGATGATGACGCCGTCGGGATGGCGGTCGGCATCCCCCTGGAGGCCCTGCGACTCGCGCTGGCGGGCGAGAGCGGTCGGGTCCTGCAGGGCGAGGCGGACGACGTCGACGTCGCGGCCGCCGGCTCCCTCGGGGGCGAGCGCGACCGCGGCGTAGGTCTCGGCCGACGGCGCGATCTCAGCGGTCAAGGTGCGGATCGCCTCGACGAGGCGGTGGAGCGTGGTGCCGTCGGCGACGGCCTTGGCCTCGTCGAGCCCGACGTAGAGCACGAACCCGCGCGCCTCGGTGCCCTCGGGCACGGCGCGCACGCGGGGCGCGGCCTGCGCGGGCGCAGCCGGAGCCGGGACCGAGGCGGGTGCGGGCGGGGCGGCGGCGGGGCGGGCGGGCTGCGGGGCGTACGCCGCGGGGTGCGACGGGCGGACGGCGGGGTGGGACGGGCGGACGGCGGGAGCGAGAGCGAGAGACATGGCGGATCCTTGTGCTGAAGATGCGTCGACGACCCCGGTGAAGGGTCTGAAGCGAAGGCCTGTGGTGGCCGGGGGAACCCGGAAGAGCATCGGGTTCGACGGAGCAGCGCCGATCGGGGTGGGATCAGTCGCGTGACTCGGCGGAGGGTTCGCTGGTCAGCGGCACATTCGACAACACATGGGGGCACGCGCCGACATCATCATGTCGGCAGTCCTGTTCGCCTCGCGGGCGGTCAGGGTGCGTGCGGTGTCAGTCATGAGCGAAAGTCAAACCCACGTTCCGCGATGTGTCAAACCGTGACACGGGGATGACGGCGCGTGACGTCGCACGCGATGCGCGCGGCGCGCCCGCCCGTGCGAGGTTCGGACGAATCATCCGACGGTGGAGAAGATTCTTCGATGAGAAGCCAATTCGTCGAATTGTGGAATTCGAAACGTGCAGCGGCGTGTCTCACGGCGAAGATCCTGCGACGTGAGGTCGCGGTGACCGGGACGAAACGTCGAGTCAGACGGTGCCGTACAGGCGGTCGCCCGCATCGCCGAGGCCCGGCACGATGTACCCGTGCTCGTTGAGGCGCTCGTCGACGGCGCCGAGGACGATCGACACCTCGCGACCGTGCAGCGCCTCCTCGACGGCCCGGAGGCCCTCGGGCGCGGCGAGGATGCAGATGGCCGTGACATCCGTCGCGCCCCGCTGCAGCAGGAACTCGATGGCCGCGGTCAACGAGCCGCCGGTGGCGAGCATCGGGTCGAGCACGAAGCACTGCCGGCCGCTGAGGTCGTCGGGCAGGCGCTCGGCATAGGTGGTCGGCTCGAGCGTCTCTTCGTTGCGCGCCATGCCGAGGAAGCCGACCTCGGCGCTCGGCAGCAGCTTGACCATGCCCTCGAGCATGCCGAGGCCCGCCCGCAGGATGGGCACGATCAGCGGCTTCGGGTCGGCGATGCGAACGCCCGTGGTGGGTGCCACGGGCGTCACGATGTCGAGGGGCTCGACGCGCACGTCGCGTGTGCCCTCATACGCGAGCAAGGTCATCAGCTCCTCGACCAGGGAGCGGAACACCGGCGACGGCGTGTTCACGTCGCGCAGCACCGTCAGCTTGTGGGTGATCAGCGGGTGGTCGGCAACGTGGACTCGCATAGGCTCGAGTCTAGTTGCGGGGGTTCCGCCAGCGAGAAGGGGCGAGGGATGCCGGTCGAGCTGCCCGAGCACGCGGAATGGATGCGGCTGGCACTCGCCGAGGCCTCCGCGGCGCTCGCCACCGGCGACGTGCCCGTGGGTGCCGTGGTCGTGCGCGACGGCCAGGTCATCGCGACCGGCCGCAACGAACGCGAACGCCGCGAGGATCCGACCGCGCATGCGGAACTGCTCGCCATCCGCGAGGCCGCGCGGGTCACGCGCGACCGCCACCTCACCGACTGCACGCTCGTGGTCACGCTCGAGCCGTGCGTGATGTGCGCGGGCGCGATCGTCGCGGCGCGGATCCCGACGGTGGTCTTCGGCGCGTGGGACGAGAAGGCGGGCGCGGGCGGGTCGCTCTACGACGTGCTGCGCGACCGGCGGCTGAACCACCGGGTCGAGGTCTACGCCGGCATCGAGGCCGATGCCGCGGCGCGGCTGCTGCTCGACTTCTTCGAGGACCCCGCCCGCCGTCGACGCGCCGACTAGGGTCGGGGCGAAGGCACGCTGCTCGTCAGCTTGCGAGGCGGACCTGTCGCGACGCGGCGAGCCCGTCGAGGAACTCGCCGAGGATCGCGCTCGAGGCGGCCTCGGCGGCCGGACCGCACTCGAGCTGCAGCTCGCGCATGCGCTCGACCGTGAGGCCGTACTCGGGCAGCTCGTCGCCCCAGGCGGCCAGCCAGTCGTCGTGGATCGCGGGCGTCACCTCGGGGTGGAACTGCACCGCGAGCAGCCAGTCGCCGACGCGGAACGCCTGATTGGCGTACTCGGGCGACGACGCCAGCACCTCGACCCCCTCGGGCAGGTCGAACGTGTCGCCGTGCCACTGCACGAAGCGGACGCCGCGGGCGTGACGCACCGGTGAGCTCTCGCCCGCCTCGGTCACGTCGACCCCGAGCCATCCGACCTCCTTCCGCGGCCCGCGGTAGGCGCGACCGCCGAGCGCGTCGGCGAGCATCTGGGCGCCGAGGCACACCCCGAAGACCGGTGCCTTCGCCGCGATCCGCTGCCGGAGCAGGTCGATCTCGTGCCCGACGTACGGGTAGCGGTCGGTCTCGTAGGCGGCCTCGTCGCCGCCGAGCACCACGATGAGGTCGGGCGCGAGCGCGTCGATCGCGGCGACATCCTCGCGCGGCGCGTCGACGGTCGCGACCTCGTAACCGTGCGCCTCGAGCACCGGGCCGAGGTTGCCGAGGCCGATCGCGGAATCGTGGCGGAGCACCAGGGCGACCGGACGCGCCGACGCGCCCGCGGCAGCCGTCATTCGAGGCCCTTGATCACGATGGCGTCGGTGGGCGGGGCGTGCTCGTTCGGGTCGACGTAGATGTCGGGTTCGAGGTAGATCACGCGGGCGGTGGGCACGGCGTGCCGCACCCGCTCCTCGATGACGTTGATCGCCGTCGACACCTCGGCGAGCGTCTCGCCGCCGTGGAAGCCGAGCTTGGCCGCGACGAGGAGCTCGTCGGGACCGAGGTAGAGGGTCTTCATGTGGATGATGCGCTCGGCCTCGGGGCCCGCGAGGATCGCGTTCTCGATCTTGCCGAGATCGCCGGCGCCCGCGCCCTCGCCCACCAGCAGGCTCTTCGTCTCGATGCCGAGGATGATCGCGACGACGATCAGCAGCGTGCCGATCATGAGCGTGCCGATCGCGTCGAAGATCGTGTTGCCCGTGATGACGGTGAGGCCGACGCCGAACAGGGCGAAGACGAGGCCGAGGAGGGCCGCGATGTCCTCGAGGAGCACGACGGGCAGCTCGGGCGCCTTCGCGTGACGCACGAACTGCACCCAGGTCTGCTTGCCGCGCACGAGGTTCGACTCCTTCACCGCGGTGCGCAGCGAGAACGACTCCAGGACGATCGCGATCGCGAGCACGATCAGCGGAACCCAGGCGTTCTCGAGCGCGTGGGGGTGCTGGATCTTCTCGACGCCCTCGTAGATCGAGAACAGTCCGCCGACCGAGAACAGGATGATCGACACGACGAACGCGTACACGTAGCGCTCGCGCCCGTAGCCGAACGGGTGCTCGCGGTCGGCCTCGCGCTTGGCGCGATTGCCGCCGACGAAGAGCAGCAGCTGGTTCCCCGCATCCGCCACCGAGTGCACCGCCTCGGCGAGCATCGAAGCCGACCCCGAGACGAGCCATGCGATGAACTTCGTCACCGCGATGCCGGTGTTCGCGAGGAACGCCGCGAGGATGGCCTTGTGTCCGCCTGATGCGCTCATGCGCCAATCCTAGGATGGCTCCCATGACCTCCCGCCAGCCGGTTGACGCGCCCGTTGAACTCCCCACCATCGCCTTCCTCGGGGCAGGATCGATGGCCCGCGCGATCCTGGCCGGACTCCTGCAGCCGCATGTCACGGTGGCCGGCGGCATCCGCGCCACCAATCGCAGCGAGGCCCGCGCGGCCGAATTCGACGACGAACCGCGCGTGACCGCGTACGCGACCGAGGCGGATGCCGCGGCCAACCGCCGCGCGGTCGCCGGCGCGAAGCTCGTCGTCGTCGCGGTCAAGCCCGCCATGGTGCCCGACCTCCTCGACGAGGTCGCCGACGCGCTCGAGCCCGGTGCCGTCGTGGTGAGCGTCGCGGCGGGCGTCACGGTGGCGACCTTCGAGGCGCACCTGCCGTCGCACGTGTCGGTGATCCGCACGATGCCGAACACGCCCGCGGTCGTCGGTCGAGCGGTCACGGGCGTGTCGGCCGGCACGCGATCGAGCGAGGCCGACCTGGCGCTCGTGGTCTCCCTGTTCGAGACCGTGGGGGAGGTGCTCGTCGTGCCCGAGTCCCAGCTCGACGCGCTCTCGACGATCTCCGGGTCGGGGCCCGCGTACGTGTTCCTCCTCATCGAGGAGCTCACGAATGCGGCGATCGCCAAGGGCTTCACGCCCGAGCAGGCCGCGACGATGGTGCAGGGCACGTTCCGCGGCGCGAGCGAGCTGCTCGCGGCATCCGCCGACGACCCGGCCGAGCTGCGCCGACGCGTCACGAGCCCGAAGGGCACCACCGAACGGGCCATCGCCGTGCTGCAGGAGGCCGACCTCGCCGCGCTCTTCGGTCGCGCCACCGACGCCGCCCTCGCCCGCGCACGCGAACTCGCCGCCGGCGCGTGATCCTTTTCTCAGGCGTTATCCGGCGGGTCGCGTTCGAGCCCGGCGTGTCGGCCTGAGAAACGTGTGGTTCTGCGCGCAGGGGCCTGAGAAAAGGAATCTGCGGGTCAGGCGGCGCGGGCGAGGAGGACCATGACCTCGAAGTGCGTCGTCTGCGGGAACATGTCGAACACCCGCGCCTTCACGGGGCGCAGCGACGGCATCGCGGCGAGGTCCTTCGCGAGTGACGCGACGTTGCAGCTCGAGTAGAGCACGTGCGCGGCATCCGACCGCTCGAGCCAGCCGGCGAGCTCGGCGCCGATCCCGCGGCGCGGCGGGTTCACGACGACCAGATCGGGGGCGGATGCCGCGGCGAGCGCGAACGCGGTGGCATCGCCCGCTGCGAAGCGCACGCGTGAGAGCGCGGCATCCGTTCGGCTCAGCTCGGCGCTCGCGACCGCCTCCACGCTCGTCTCGATGCCCGTGACCTCGGTGGCGCCGGAGGCGAGGTGCAGCGCGAACCCGCCGACGCCGGAGTAGAGGTCCCAGGCGGCCTCGGGCGCGAGCTCGCGGATCCAGTCGCGCGCCTCGGCGTAGAGCGCCTCGGCGATCGCGGTGTTCGTCTGGAAGAAGCTCTGCGGACGCAGGTGCATCGTCACGTCGTTCAGGCGCATCGCCAGCGTGTCGGCGTCGGTGAGCACCACTTCGTCGGCACCCTCGAGCACGGCCTTGTGCTCGGGGAGCAGGTTCGCGGTCACGACGCGCGCGTTCGGCAGCTCGGCGACCAGCGTCGGCAGGTGCTTGCGCATGCGGCCGAGCGGCTCGGTCGAGCGCAGCACGAAGCGCACCATCAGCTCGCCGTCGGGCGACTCGGTGACGATGACGTGCTTGAGCTCGCCGCGGCGGGATGCCACGTCGTAGGGCGTGATTCGCGCGAGCGTGATGAACCGCGCGAGCACCGGGAACGCCGCGCGGTGCCCGGGTGAGCAGATGCCGCACGCCTGCAGGTCGACCCCGTGCCCATCGGCGTCGAGGATGCCGATGGTGGGGGCGTCGACGGTGCCGCCGACGACCATCTTCGCCTTGTTGCGGTAGTCGCGCTCGCCGGAGGCGACCGGCGGCAGCCACGCCGGCACGTCGAAGGGCCCGAGCAGTTCCTGGGCGTGCCGCTGCTTGTCGGCGAGCTGCGCCGGGTACGGACGGCCCATGAGCGAGCACGACCGGCATCGCCCCGCGTCGAAGTACGGGCACTGCACCCGTCAAGGGTACGCGGCCGCCAACGGCGCGACGTCGTGTCATCCGTCGACTCGAACCGCAGGTACGCTCGGCGTCATGGGTGTGCTCGACGTGATCGCGCTCGTCGGTGAAGTGGTCGCGTGGATCACCCTCGTCGGCGGCGGGCTGTGCCTGCTCGCGTTCGCGTTCGCGCGCATGGCCGACGGCACGTGGGAGCCGACCGAGGCGGTCGTGGTCGACGGTTCGGGTGGTCCGCGCGTGAGGTGGTTCGCCGAGGGCGAGTTCCACGAGCGCGGCCTCGAGCCCGACGAGCACCATCATGTCCGCGGCGAGGAGACCCAGCGCGCCTGGTACCGGCGGCGCACGCCCGACCGGCTGCGGTTCGAGGCGGACTCGCCCGTGCCGCGCCTGCTCGGCACGCTGGCGGTGATCCTCCTCGGCATCGGCCTCGTCTCCACCGTGGCGTCGACCGTCGCGGGCGCGATGGCCTGACCGGCCCGATCAGGGTGCGCGCAGTTCCTCCCACTCCCGCATGAGATCGGGCATCCGGGTGTCGATGAACCGGTAGAACCGCGCCATCTCCCTGGCACGCCGGGCCCCGGCCTCGGACTCGTCGCCGATCGCGTCCGCCGCCCGGTCGCCGAGGTCGGCGATGACGCCGTAGACGGGGCTCTTCGCCATGAGCGCCGTGTACCACGCGTCGTCGAGGAACTCCCAGCGGTCACGGCGGCTGCCCGCCTGCGGCACGCGGTGGAGGATGCCGATCTGTTCCAGGTAGCGCACCGCGCCCGAGATCGCCGCGGCGCTGACACCGAGCCGCTCGGCGAGCTCACTCGCGGTCAGGCCGCCCTCCTCGGCGACGAGCAGCGCCATGAGCACCCGAGCCGGCATGCGGGGGAAGCCCGCGGCCGTGAGGACCGCGGCCGACTGCTCGACCGCGGCCTTCAGGCCCTGCTCGTCGCGCGGCATCCGCTCAGTCTCCCATCCGCCACTCGCGCTCAACCGCCGCTCGCGAGCTCCCGGCGATTCATGGCGACCACGGCGGCGACCCCTGCGGCGAGGCCGATGCCGAGCAGCCAGAAGCCACCGGTCCAGTCGGTGTCACCGCCCGCCGGCACGGGGGAGTGCGTGAACGGCGACAGGTTCGTGACCCATTCCGGCAGCTGCAGGAGCGGCCCCCACGTGCCGATGATCGCGGCGAGGCCGAGGACGGTCCAGCCCAGCGGGATGGTCGCCGGCGGTGCGAACACGAACACCAGGAGCGTCAGCCCGAGGAACACGAGGCACGCCGGCAGTTGCGCGGCCGCCGCCTCGATCACGTTCGGGACGAGCGTCTCGGCGGCATCGGACTGCGCGGCGCCGACCACGCCCGCGAGCGCGGCAGCGGCGAGGACCACGACGATGACGATGACACCGACGATCCAGTACTCGAGGAGCCACCGCACGCGCGGGACCCGCGTCGCGAGCACCTGCTCCGCCGTGCCGTGGGCCTCCTCCTGGCGTGCGCGGATGCCGACCTGGACCGCGCAGGCGGCGGCGAGGATGCCGACGATGCCGTAGAACGTCCCCACGAAGGCCTGCTCGATGGTCGCCTCACTGCCGATCGCCTGGCGCAGCATCTCGGCGATCTGCGGAAGGTCGCCGGAGAAGTCGGCGACGATGGAGGAGAGCGAGGTGGCGAGCAGGCCCGTCGCGATGCCGCCCGCGGTCCACGACAGCAGGATCGGCGTGTTGAGCCGCCACGTGAGCCCGAACGAGCTCGACAGCATCGGCCCCGCCGTGACGCGCCCGCTGCGGCCGGCGAGGAGGCTCGCCCCCTGGTCGCGCACTGACTGGAGTGCGAATACGCCGGCGATGACGACGACGGCGAATCCGATCGGGACGAGCAGCGGCGTGAGGTCGTTCTCGACGAAGGCGCCGGTGAACTGGCCGTAGCCGATCGGGCTCAGCCAGCTGGGCCACGCCGGCGTGACACGCACCAGGTCCTCGGATGGGGTTCCGGCAGCGTCCCCGAGTCCGCGCAGGAGGTACGCGGCGAGCACGAACGCGACCGAGAGGGAGTTCGCGGCGCGCGACGTGCGGAACAGCTGCGCCGCGAAGAGCCCGAAGGCGAGGAACGCGACGCCCGACGCGGCGATGGCGGCGCCGCCGACGAACGATCCGGTCGCATCGAGGCCTGCCGCGATCCACGCGAGCGCGATGAACAGGCCGAGTGCGAGGTTGGCGAGCACGCCGTGCACGACCGTCGCCGCCGTCGGCAGGATGCGTCCCGCAGGGGTCGAGGCGATGTACTCGGCGCGGCCCTGCTCCTCCTCGGCACGGGTGTGCCGCACGGCGAGGAAGGTGCTCATCAGTCCGCCCATGAGCGAAAGCCAGGCGAAGAGGAGGAAGAACGCGAACGCGCCGTCGTCGACGCCGTTCGGCGTGCCGCGGAACACGAGGATGGTCCGGGTCGCGATGGCGACCCCGAGGATCTGACGTCGGTCCTCCTCCTCGGCGAAGGTGTCGAGCACCGCCGCGATCGCGGCGTACGCGAGGAGCGCGGTGCCGAGCACCCACAGCGCGAGCTGGAGGCGGTCGCGTCGGATCCGCTGCCGGAGCAGCACCGTGAGCCGGGTCACGTCCGTGCCTCCCTCGTGACGATCTCCGCGAGCTCGTTGTCGTAGTGGCGCAGGAAAAGGTCCTCGAGCGACGGGGGTGCGACGGTGAGGCCCTGCACGTCGAGACGTGCCAGCTCCGGCAGGACGCTCGCGACCCGGTCGCTGTCGACCGTGAAGCTCACGCGTCCGCTGTCGATGGTGAGGTCGTGCGTGCCGTCGATCGCGTCGATCGCCTGCTCCTGTCCGGGTCGGTGCACGAACGCGATCTCGGTCCGGGTGAGGTGCCTGAGCTCGGCGAGGGTGCCGCTCTCGACCATGCGGCCGGCCCGGATGATGCTCACGCGGTCGCACAGCTGCTCGACTTCGGACAGGATGTGGCTCGAGAGCAGCACCGTCGAGCCCTCTGCGGTCACGCGGCTGATCTCGCGGTTGAAGACCTGTTCCATGAGCGGGTCGAGTCCGCTCGTGGGCTCGTCGAGCAGGTAGAGCTCGGCCGGGCTGGCGAATGCGGCGATGAGCGCGATCTTCTGCCGGTTGCCCTTCGAGTACGAGCGCCCTCGCTTGCTCGGGTCGAACTGGAAGGCCTCGCAGAGCCGCTCCTTGCGCTGCCGGTAGGCGTCCTTGTCGGAGGTTCCGCCGCGCAGCCGGCTCAGCAGGTCGATCGACTCCCCACCGGTGAAGTTCGGCCAGATCGAGACGTCGCCGGGCACGTAGGCGACGCGGCGGTGCAGGTCGGCGGCATCCGTCCAGGGATCGCGGCCGAAGAGCGCGGCCTCGCCGCCGGATGCCCGGGCGAGGCCGAGCAGGATGCGGAGGGTCGTGGTCTTCCCGGCGCCGTTGGGGCCCAGGAAGCCGTGGATCTCACCGGGTTCGACCGTCAGGTCGAGACCGTCGAGGGCGATGGTGCGCCCGAAGTGCTTCCGGAGCTCGCGGGTGCTGATGACGGTGGTCATAATCCGGATGCTACGCCGGATTCACAATGTTGTGAATTCTCCTAACGAAGCCCTAACGGGAGGATGTCACGCCCCCGATCACTCGAGCGCCGCGAACTTCTCGATGTCGCCCTCGGTGCCCGACACGATGATGAGGTCGTGGTTGGACACGACGGTCTTCTCGGTCGCGTACGTGAACGGCTTGCCGGGGCTCTTCACGCCCACCACGGTGACGTTGTGCCGCGAGCGCACGCCCGACTCGGTGAGGTTCTTGCCCCGGATCGGCTTGGGCGGATACATCTTCACGAGCGCGAAGTCGTCGTCGAACTCGATGAAGTCGAGCATGCGGCCCGACACCAGGTGCGCGGTGCGCTCGCCGGCCTCCCGCTCGGGGTAGATGACGTGGTTCGCGCCGATGCGCTCGAGGATCTTGCCGTGCGAGGTCGAGATCGCCTTCGCCCAGATCTGCGGGATCTTCAGGTCGACGAGGTTGGCTGTGATGAGCACCGAGGCCTCGACCGAGGATCCGACCGCGCAGACGGCGATCGAGAACTCCTGCGCGCCGATCTGCTTCAGCGCGTCGAGCGACTTCGCGTCGGCCACCACCGCATGGGTGACCCGCTCGGCCCACTTCTGGACGAGGCCCTCATCCTCGTCGACGGCGAGCACCTCGCGGCCGAGGCGATCGAGCTGGCCGGCCGTGGCGGCCCCGAACCGGCCGAGTCCGATGACGAGCACGGGGGCGTCGTGCTTGATGCGATCAACCAACGATGGGCCTCTCTTCCGGTCGCTTGAACAGTTGGCGCTTCTGCGAGGCGGCGAGCGCCGCCGCGAGCGTGACGGTGCCGACGCGGCCCATGAACATGGTCAGCGCCATGACGTACTTGCCTTCCGGCGGCAGGTCGTTCGTGAGGCCGGTCGAGAGACCGCACGTGGCGAAGCCGGAGATCACGTCGAACAGCACGAAGTCGAGCGGCGCCTTCGTCATCTGCACGATGATCACGGTCGACACGGCGACGATCGTCGCGCCCCACAGGACCACGCTCACCGCGAGGCGCAGCATGTCGCGGGGGATGCGGCGCCCGAACGCCTCCATGGCCGGCTTGCCCTTCGCCTCCGCGTACGCGGCGAGGAACAGCACGGCCAGCGTCGTGACCTTGATGCCGCCGGCGGTCGACGCCGAGCCGCCGCCGACGAACATCAGCATGTCGGTCACGAGCAGGCTCGAGCCGTACAGGTCGGCCATGTCGATCGTCGCGAACCCGCCCGAGCGGGTCATGGTCGACATGAAGAACGCCTCGTACAGCGTCTTGCCGAAGCCGAACGAGCCGTACGTCTTGGGGTTGTCGTACTCGAGCACGAGGAACGTGAGCGCGCCCGCGACCCACAGGACCGCCGTGGTCGTGAGGGTGAGCTTGACGTGCACGCTCCAGCGACGCGGGAACCTCCAGGTGCGCAGGAGCGCGAAGATCACCGGGAAGCCCAGGCTGCCGAGGAACACGTCGAGCATGAGCAGTGACTGGAACCAGTAGTCGTCGAAGAACTCGACAGGGCCCAGCGCGTTGGGTGCGAAGCCCGTGTTGGTGAACGCGCTGACCGAGTAGTACGCCGAGTACCAGAGGCTCGTGCCCACGTCGTAGCCCTGCGCGAGCACGCTCGGGATGAGCCCGAGGAAGATGACCGACTCGATCGCGAGCGTGCTCAGCGCGACCGTGGCCAGCAGGCCGCCGACCTCACCGAGCCGGATCGCCTGCTGCTCGGAGACGGGGCCCGCATGCGTGCGCGCGACGTTCGTGTCGCTCGCGGCGATCAGCCGTGCGCGCAGGCCGAGGCGCCGGGAGATCACCAGGCCGAGGATCGAGGCGAGCGTCAGCACGCCCATGCCGCCGATGTTCATGCCGATGAAGATCACCGCGTTGCCGAACGGCGACCAGTGCGTGGCCATGTCGACGGTCGTGAGTCCCGTGACGCAGATGGTCGAGACGGCGGTGAAGAACGCGTCGTACAGCGGAGTGCCGCCGGTGCCGGTTCCGGCCCGGGCGAGCGGCAGCGACAGCAGCAGGGTGGTGATGAGCACGAGCCCCGCGAAGATCAGGATCGCGAACCGCGAGGGCGAGCTGCGCACCAGGCCGTCGATGGCGTCGCGGATACGGCCCAACCACGAGCGCCGGGCGACTCCCCGGCGTCCCACGGGTTGCGCGGCCATCCGCCCTCCCTCGCTCGACGCGTGTGTCATCGTACTCCCCGCTGTCCGCGCGGACTGACTACCCTTGAGCCATGGCGGACATCTTCGACGTGGTGGCGGACCCGACCAGGCGCGACATCCTCGGCGTCCTCCTCGACCGCGAGACGTCGGTTCCCGAGTCCGGCGGCGAGATCAGCGTCGGCGAGATCGTCACGGCGCTGGGCGTCAGCCAGCCCACGGTGTCCAAGCACCTCAAGGTGCTGCGCGAGTCCGGACTGGTCGGCGTTCGCGAGGAGGGCCAGCACCGCTACTACCGCCTCGACCGCGCGCCGCTCGAGCGGCTGGAAGACTGGCTCATCCCCTTCGTGTCGACGGATGCCGCGGCCGACGCCGTCACGCTCGCCGGCGCCGACGCCGGAGCCGACGAGGGCCTCAACGACGAGCAGCGCGCGTTCGCGTCGGCGCTCGGAAAGGCGTTCGCCGACACCGCGCACCAGGTCACGGCGGTCGTCGCGCAGCGCAAGCGCAAGTAGGCCAGGACGCCTCAGCGCACCCGCTTCTCCATCTCGAGCTCCATGCCGCCGGGCTCCAGCTCGTACGGACGCCGGTGCCCCGTGTACGCGAACCCGAGCTTCTCGTAGAACCGACGCGCCCGGGGGTTGTCCTCGTGCACCTCGAGCCGGAGCGTGTCGCTCCGTTCGGCGGCCCACCGCTCGATCTCGTCGAGCAGCGCGCGCGTGACCCCGGCCGCTTCGCCGCGCCGGTCGGGTGCGACGTAGACCCCGACGAGCAGCGGCCCGGTCGCGGCATCCGGCACGTAGCATCCCATCGTGCCGACCCACCGGTCGCCCTCGATCGCGACGATCACCGTCTGCTCGCTCGCCTCGCCGCGACGCGCGCGCACGCGCCACTCGGCCTCCTCGTAGGCGAGCGCCCGCTCGAGGGTGTCGCCGAACGCGATCGGGGTGTCGCGCAGCATCTCGAGGCGCAGCTCCCGCACCGCCGCCCAGTCGGCTTCGCGCGTGGTTCGGATCACGAGTCCGGGTCGTGGCATCCCTCGACCGTAGCGGATGGCTCGGCGCCGCGTCGGCGAATGGGCTAGACTACCGCGGGGCGTTTCCGCCCACGGCTGCGGCACGCGCGGCCGGCCCGATCTTTGTGAGGTTTTCGTGGGTTCCGTCATCAAGAAGCGTCGCAAGCGCATGGCGAAGAAGAAGCACCGCAAGCTGCTTCGCAAGACTCGCCACCAGCGTCGCAACAAGAAGTAGTCGACTCGACCACTGGCAGGGCGTCAGGCCGTCAGGCCTGGCGCTTTTCGCTGCCTCGGCGCGCGTATCCTGAGCGGGTGACCCCCAGCGCCATCCGCCTCACCCTGATCGGCAAGCCGGGGTGCCACCTGTGCGACGACGCACGGGAAGTCGTGCAGTGCGTCCGGGAGGAGCTCGCCGCGACGCCCGACGCGCCCCGCACGAGCCTCGAGGAGCGGTCCATCCTCGACGACGAGGCGCTCCGCGCGCGGTACGCCGAGGAGATCCCCGTGCTGCTCATCGACGACGAGGTGCACGGGTACTGGCGCATCGACCCGGTACGCCTGAAGACGGCGCTGCTCGCGAAGCGCTAGCCCGTGGCATCCGCTCGCTCAAGGGGGTGAAAATCGGATGCCGCAGGCGTTGACTTGCGGCATGACGACCCTCGCCGCACCGCACGCCGACCAGCAGGCCGCCCTCGAGCACACCGACGTGGTCGTCGTGGGAGCGGGCATCACCGGGCTCTCGACGGCGATCATGCTGCTCGACGCCGGCCGGCGCGTGACCGTGCTCGAGCAGGATGTCGCGGGCGCCCTCGCGAGCGGGCGGAACACGGGCAAGGCGAGCCTGCTGCAGGGCACGCGGCTCTCGAAGATCCGGCGCGGACACCCCGCGCGGCTCGTCCGCGCGTACGTCGACGCCAACCGCGCGGGCCAGCAGTGGCTGCGGCGGGCGTGCGAACGGGCCGACGTCGCCTACCGCGAGGCGACGGCGTACAGCTACGCCCAGTCCGTCGACGGTCTCGACGCCGTCGACGCCGAGGTGCGGGCCGGCCGCGAGGCCGGGCTGCCGGTGCGGCGCGTGAACGACGTGCCCGACGGGGTGCCCTTCCCGCTCGCGGGTGCGGCCGCGCTCGACCGCCAGGTCGCGCTCGACCCCGCCGAGCTCATGCGCGGGCTCGCCGCCCTGTTCGCCCGCGGCGGCGGCCGGCTCGTCACGGGCGTGCGCGCGCTCGGCGTGCGCGCCTCCGATCCCGTGCGGGTGCGCACCAGCGCGGGCACGTACACGGCCGACCAGGTCGTCATCGCGACGGGCGCGCCCATGCTCGACCGCGGACTCTACTGGGCGAAGACCGGCGGGTTCCGGTCGATGCTCGCCTCGTTCGACGCGCCCGCCGAGGCGGCCGCGCGCCTGCCCGACGGGCTGTACCTCTCCGTCGACTCGCCGAGCCGCAGCATCCGCTCGATCGAGCACGGCGGTCGCCGGCAGTTGATCGTGGGCGGCGCCGACCACCGCACCGGCCGCGAGTCCAGCACGCGCGAGCTGCTCGACGAGCTGCTCGAGTGGACGCACACGTGGTGGCCCGACGTGGTCGACGCCGAGCAGTGGGCGGCGCAGGACTACGAGTCGCACAACGAGGTGCCCTTCGTCGGCCGGATGCCGCGGGGCCGCGGCCGCGTCTGGTTCGCGACCGGCTACGCGAAGTGGGGGCTCACGAACGGCACCGCTGCGGCCATCCGCATCACGCACGAGATGCTGGGCGCCCGCCGCCCCGACTGGGGGTGGACGATCGGGACGCGGCTCACGCTGCCCGTCGACTTCGCGCGCGGCGTGGCCGAGGGTGCGCGCGTCGGCGCGGCAGCGGTCAGCGGCTGGGTGAACGCGCTCCGCGCGCCCGAGGCGCAGGCCGCGCCGGCGCCGCCCGAGGGCGTGGGCGTCGTGCTGCGGCGCGGGGCGAGGCCCGTGGGCGTCTCGACGGTCGGGGGCGACACGTGCGAGGTCTCGGCGATCTGCACCCACATGGGTGGCGTGCTGCGCTGGAACGACGCCGAGTGCACGTGGGACTGCCCGCTGCACGCGTCGCGCTTCGACCGCCGCGGGCACCGGATCGAGGGGCCGGGGGTCCGCGACCTCGAGCGCGCGGAGGTGACGCCGCTCGAGGAGGTGCTGCGCGCGGGTGCGGCCGAGCGGGCCGCGGGCGCTGCGGCCGTCGCCGAGCCGGAGCCGGCCGTTGCCGAGCCGGCCGTCGCCGAACAGGCCGCCGCCGAGCCGGCCCCCGTCGAGCCGGCCCCCGTCGATCAGTCCTCCGCCTGAGGCGGGCGGATGGCGCGACGCCCGGGCTCGGGCGTGTCCCGCCACGTCGCGTGCGCCTCCCGGTCGGCCGCCTCGCGCCGGGCGAACCACGCCGCGATCGGGACGTCGGTCGACGAGTGCGCCAGGATCGACAGCGCGATCGCAACGACGATCACGTGGAACATGAACTCCGCACCCGGCGCACCGCTCTGCAGCACGAGCAGGCCGTACAGCACCGAGGCGAAGCCCTTGGGGCCGAACCACGCCGCGGTCGCCCGCTCCTCCCACGGCAGCCGGCTGCCGATGAGCGACAGCTCCACCGCGACGGGCCGCGCGACGAGCATCAGCAGCAGGCCGAACAGGTAGCCGGTCCACGGCACGTCGACGAGCAGTGCCGGCGAGATGAGTGCGCCGAACATCAGGATGGCGAGCAGCTTGACCAGCTCCGAGACCTGACCCCCGAGCTGGTGGAACGCGTCGCGCATCTCGGGGGCCGCCGTCGCGACCGTGATGCCCGCCGCGTACGCCGCAAGGTACAGGTTGGCGTGCGTGATCGTGCAGATGCCGAGGACGATGAGGCCGACCGCCACGGGGGTGAGCGACGCGTAGAGCGGCGTGCGCGTGAACACCGGCCGGCGGACCAGCCACGAGACCACGAGCGGCACGGCGATGCCGACGATGACGCCGAGCACGAGCTCCTCGGCGAGCACGAGCGGTTCGACCTCAGGGCCGCCGACCGTGGCGATGAGGATGAGCACCACGGGCAGGGCGAGGCCGTCGTTGAGGCCCGACTCCACGCCCAGCAGGTGCCGCACCCGGTACGGGATCTCCCCGCGCCCGACGATCGCCGACGCGAACACCGGATCGGTCGGCGCGAGCACCGCCGCGACCAGGGCCGCCTCGAGCCAGGTGAAGCCGAGCAGCCACACCCCGAGCACGGTCGTGATCGCGAACGTGATCGGCATGCCGAGCAGCAGCGCCCGCCCGGGCAGGTGCCATGCCCGGCGCAGTTCCCGCAGCCCGATCTCCTGGCCGTCGGTGAACAGGACGATGAACAGCGCGAGCGAGGAGACGGTGGTGACGGTCGGATCGGTCGGATCGAGCACGATCACGTCGAGCATGCCGCTGCCCAGCAGGAACCCGGCCACGAGGAACAGCACCGTCGTCGACAGCACCGTGCGGTGCGCGATACCGGAGATCAGGATCGCGGCGAGCAGGACGACCGCGAACGACAGGAGCAGCGCTTCCACACGCTCAGTCTGACGCCCGCGTCCGTCGGCACGCACGCGCGCCGTCCCGCCTCTCCCCGTGAAGTGACGCGAAACGTGGTCTGCGCGCCGATGAACCGCGGTCCGCGTCATCTCGCATGGGAAGCGACGGCCCCGCGACTGGTCCTCCACACCCACGGGAGGGCAGGGACTGCGTGTGCCACGAGCGGGTTCGTCCCGACGCGAGCGGGAGCGCGGCAAGGCTGTCCCCATGGGTGCGCGCGTGGCATTGCCGACGAAGCTCGCGGGGTCGCCGTTCTCGGTGGGGCGGGCGCGCGGCGCCGGCCTCGGGGAGGGTCGATTGCGCGGACCGGACCTCGCTCGCCCCTTCCACGGCGTTCGCGTCGCGACATCCGTCGACCTCGACCTGCTCGGCGTCTGCCGCGCGTACGCCGAGCGGATGCGGCCGACCGAGGCGTTCAGCCACCGCACGGCCGCGGCGCTGCATGGTCTGCCCGTCGCGGGGCAGCATCCGGATGGCGCGATCGATGTCGCGTCCGCCGCGCCTCACGGGATTCCGCGTGCTGCCGGCGTGCGCGGTCACCGGATCAAGCGCGATTTCGTCACGGTCCGCGTGATCGACGGGCTGCGGATGGTGTCGGCGATCGACGCATGGTGTCAGCTGGGAGCCGAGCTGTCCGAGCGGGAGCTCGTCGTGCTCGGGGACGCGCTCGTCCGGCGGCAGCAACCCCTCGCGACGCTGGATGCCGTGCATCGGGCGGTGGCAGCGCTGGCGGGCCGGCGCGGCTCGCGCCGGTTGGCACGCGCGCTCGCCCGCGTGCGGCCGAGGACCGACTCGCCGGCCGAGACCGCGCTCCGGCTCGACCTCATCGACGCCGGGCTGCCCGAGCCCGACGTCAACGTATCCATCCACGACGAGTCCGGCGGGCTGATCGCCATCGGCGATCTCGTCTACGCGGAATGGCGCGTGGTGGTCGAGTACGACGGCGAGCACCACCGCGCGGAGCGAGCACAGTACGCGCGCGACGTCGACCGGCTGGATGACCTGGCACGCGCCGGATGGCGCGTCATCCGCTTCAACGCGTCGCACGTCGGCCCGAAGCGCGCGGCTCGCATCGAGCGGGTGCGCGAGGCCCTCGTCAACTCGGGCTGGGCGCCGTCGGGGTCCGGTGCATGAGATGACGGGAACCGCTGCTCACGCGTCCCGGGAGCAGCGATTCGCGTCATCTCATGCCAGAGGAGTAGCGCCGGGCGGGCCGGCGAGAGACCTACGGCAGCAGGCGCGTCGGCCCGCGGAAGAGGTACGTCGTCTCGCGGATCGAGTGCTCGTGCAGCATGAGCATCAGCACGCGCGCGAGGCCCATGCCGAACCCGCCGTGCGGCGGCACGCCGTAGCGGAAGAAGTCGAGGTAGAAGCCGAGCTCCTCGGGGTCGAGGCCCTTCTCCTTCGCCTGCTCGACGAGCACGTCGATGCGGTGCTCGCGCTGTGCGCCCGTCGAGATCTCGACGCCGTTGAAGATGAGGTCGTACGAGTTCGTGAGGCCCGGGTCATCCGCGTGGCGCATGTGGTAGAACGGGCGGATGCTCGACGCGTAGTCGGTGAGGAACACGAACTCGTGCCCGAACTCGTCCTTCACGTACTGCGAGATCCGGCGCTCGCCCTCAGGGTCCATGTCGGCGTCGGCGCGCGGCACGACGTAGCCGCGCTCGGCGACGATGCGCTTGGCCTCGGCGAGCGGGATGCGCGGGAACGGCGTGGTCGGCACCGTGATCTCGACGCCGAACAGCTCCTGGATCTCGGCGCCGTGCTTCTCCTTCACCGCGGTGAACGCCGCGACGAGGAGCTCCTCGTGCATCCGCATCACGTCCTCGTGCGAGTCGACCCAGCTCATCTCGGCGTCGATCGAGGTGAACTCGGTCGCGTGCCGCGACGTGAACGAGGGGTCGGCGCGGAACGCCGGCCCGACCTCGAAGACGCGGCCGAAACCCGCGGGCTGCGCCATCTGCTTGAAGAACTGCGGGCTCTGCGAGAGGTACGCCGTGCCCTCGAAGTAGCCGAGCTCGAACAGCTCGGCGCGCGACTCGGATGCCGATGCCATGAGCTTCGGCGTCTGGATCTCGACCCAGTCGCGCTCGACCCAGTACGTGCGCAGCGCGTGCAGGAACGTGGTCTGGATGCGGAAGATGAGGTTCTGCCTCGGATGGCGCAGGTCGAGGAAGCGCCAGTCCTGGCGCTTGTCGAGGCTCGAGTCGGCCGCGATGGGCGTCTCGAGCGCCTCGGAGACGACGTCGAGCGAGCCGATCTTCACCTCGAGCCCGCCGAGCTTGACGCGCTCGTCGTGCTTGAGGTCGCCGGAGACCGAGATGAACGTGCCGTGACCCAGCGCCGAGATCTGCTCGGTGAGCGCGAGCGCCTCTGCCGCACCGACGCTGACGCCCTCGGGGTCGAGCTCGCGCACGGCCGGGTTCACGAGCTGCACCGCCCCCGACTCGTCGCGCAGGATGATGAACTGCACCTTCTTTTGGTCGCGGACCGTCTCGACCCATCCGGAAACGGTGACGGGGCCGTCGGGCAGGGCGGCGAGGTCCTTGACGAGGGTGCGCGTGTTCACGAGAGGCCATCCTACCGGCCGCGATTTCCGCGCCCGACCGGGGTCTCGATCGCCGCAGCCGCGGCTCCTGGCCCACCGGGACGACGCTCGGCGCTTTCAAAGGGAACCGCTTCGTAGACTGGAGGGCGTGCCGGCCGAGCAGATCCATCTCGTGCGCCACGGCGAGGTCTTCAACCCGCAGGGCGTGCTGTACGGCCGTCTCCCCGGGTTCGGCCTCAGCGACCTCGGTCGCGCGATGGCCGAGGCCGCCGCGGTCGACCTCGTCATGCGCAAGCGCCACGTCGCCTCGCTGGTCTCCTCGCCGCTCCAGCGCACGCAGCAGTCGGCCGAGCCGATCGCGAAGGCGTTCTCGCTCGAGCCGGCGCTCGACGACCGCATCATCGAGCCGACGAATCGGTTCGAGGGCAAGCGGATGGCGGGGCCCGACTCCGCGCTCCGCGACGTGCGCAACTGGGTCTTCCTCGTGAACCCGTGGGAGCCGAGCTGGGGTGAGCCGTTCGGATCCATCGCCGGTCGCATGCTCGCGGCCATGTCCGATGCCGCCGACTCCGTCGAGGAGGGCGACGTCGTGATGGTGAGCCATCAGCTGCCGATCTGGATGGCGCACCGCCGAGTCGCCGGCAAGTCGCTCGCGCACGACCCGCGCCGACGCCGCTGCGCGCTCTCGAGCATCACGACGTTCGAGCGCCGCGGCCGCCGCTTCGTCGAGGTCGGCTATCGCGACCCGGCTGCCGGGCTCCAGGAGCAGGCGACCGACGTGGGGGCGGTGTGATGCGCTCGCGCCTGATCGCGCTCGCCGCGGCATCCGCCCTGCTCCTCGCGGGGTGTTCGAGCGACCCGCTCGCCGAGCAGTACCGCGAGGGCGGCAACAAGGGCTACATCGCCGGCGACGGCACGATCGCCGAGTTCCCCGCCGACGAGCGCGGCGAGCCGATCGAGTTCGCGGGCGAGACCATCGAGGGCGAGGCGCTCGATTCCGCCGACCTCGTCGGCCAGGTCGCGGTCGTGAACTTCTGGTACGCCGGGTGTGCGCCATGCCGTGCCGAGGCGCCGCTGCTGCAGGAGGTCTCCGAGGAGTTCGACGGGAGCGGCGCATCGTTCGTCGGCGTGAACGTGCGTGACCAGGCCGCGACCGCGGCATCCTTCGAGGAGAACTACGGCATCACGTACCCGTCGATCGTCGACGTGAACGACGGCGCCGTGCAGTACGCGTTCGCGGGCGAGGTGCCGCCCGCAGCGGTGCCGACCACGATCGTGCTCGACGCCGAGGGCCGCGTCGCGGCACGCATCCTCGGCCAGCTGAAGGACGCGTCGATCCTCGAGACCATCGTGCGCGACGTCATCGCCGAGCAGGCGTAGTCGGCCCCGCGCGCATGGACATCAGCCAGGTCATCCTGAACGGGCAGTTGCTCGCGGCCGTGCCGATCGCGATCGCGGCGGGACTCGTGTCGTTCCTGTCCCCGTGCGTGCTGCCGCTCGTCCCCGGCTACCTCGGCTACCTCGGCGGGTTCGCCGACGCCAGCGCCGAAGCGGCCGAGCAGCGTCGCGCGCGTCGCCGGCTGCTGCTCGGCGTGCTGCTGTTCATCGCGGGCTTCACGCTGGTGTTCCTCGTCTTCACCACGACGTTCGGCGCGCTCGGGGCCTGGCTCGCGCGGTACTCCGACGCGATCATCCGGGTCGCCGGCGTGCTGCTCATCGGGCTCGGCCTGGTGTTCATCGGGCAGTTCACGTTCCTGCAGCGCACGTTCAAGCCGTCGTGGCGCCCGGCGACCGGGCTCGCGGGCGCGCCGCTGCTGGGCGTGGTCTTCGGCCTCGGCTGGACGCCCTGCATCGGCCCGACGCTCGCGGTCGTGCTCACGCTCAGCGCCGACTCGGGCTCGGCGGGCCGGGGCGCGCTGCTCGGGCTGGCGTACTGCATCGGGCTCGGCATCCCGTTCGTGCTCGTCGCGTTCGGCTTCGGCTGGGCCGCGAACGCGCTGGCGTTCGTGCGCCGGCACATCCGCGCGGTGAACCTCATCGGCGGCGGGCTGCTCATCGCGATCGGCCTGCTCATGGTGTCGGGCCTCTGGACCATCTGGATGTACGAGTTGCAGGCGGTGATCAGTGGTTTCGTCCCCGCGATCTGAGACCGGGCGAGCGGATGCCGCGTCCGCGCGCAGCACGGGCGTCGACCCGCTGCGGCCGGCCGACTACGACGACGGCTCGGCGGGGCCGGCCGAGGTCGCCGGGTCGGGCGGCGCTGCCGGCCCGGTCACCTCGCCGAAGCTCGGTCCGGTCGAGTGGCTGCGATTCGGATGGCGCCAGCTCACGAGCATGCGCACGGCACTGCTGCTCCTGCTCCTGCTGGCCATCGCCGCGGTGCCGGGCTCGCTCGTGCCGCAGCGGTCGAGCGACCCGAACGGCGTCGTGCAGTATTTCGCCGACAACCCCGACCTCGCGCCGGTGCTCGACGGCTTCCAGATGTTCGACGTGTACACCTCGGTGTGGTTCTCGGCGATCTACCTGCTGCTGTTCGTGTCGCTGATCGGGTGCATCGTGCCGCGCACCAAGCACCACTTCGAGGCGCTGCGAGCGCGACCGCCGAAGACGCCCGCGCGGTTGTCGCGGCTGTCGGCGTACACCGAGCGGCCGCTCGCAGCCGGGAGCGCGGCAGCGGCGGGGCCGGCGGTCGAGACCGAGACGCCCGAGGCCGCGATCGAGCGGGCCGCGGCGGCCCTGAGGAAGTCGGGCTACCGGGTCGAGCGGTACGACTCGCGCGGTGCGCCATCCGTGTCGGCCGAGCGCGGGTACCTCCGCGAGACCGGCAACCTCGTCTTCCACACGGCCCTCGTCGGCGTGCTCGTCGCGGTCGCGATCGGCGGCGGCTTCGGCTTCTCGGGCCAGCGCGTGATCGTCGAGGGGCAGTCGTTCGTGAACACGCTCGCGGCGTACGACTCGTTCAACCCGGGCCGCTTCTTCGACGACTCCCGGCTCACCCCGTACCGGCTGACGCTCGACGAGCTCGACGCCGTCTACGAGACCGAGAACCGAGATGCGCTGGGCCAGGCGATCGACTTCACGGCGCGAGTGACCGTCTCGGGCTCCGACGGCGATGCCGAGCACCAGGTCAAGGTGAACGAGCCGCTGTACGAATACGGGACCGACGTGTACCTGCTCGGCAACGGCTACGCGCCGACGATCACGGTGCGCGACCCCGACGGCGAGATCGTGTTCACCGACTCGATCCCGTTCCTGCCGCAGGATGCGAACCTCACCTCGATCGGCGTCGTGAAGGTGCCCGACGGGCTCGACGAGCAGATCGGCATGGTCGGCTTCTTCTACCCCACGCAGTCGACGCTCCCCTCGGGCGCGTACACCTCGACCTACCCCGACCTCGTCTACCCGGTGCTGACGCTCAACGTGTACTCGGGCGACCTCGGCATCGACGAGGGCACGCCGCGGTCGGTGTACCAGCTCGACACGACCGGGATGGAGCAGCTCACCGGCGGTGAGACGGGCGTCGACTCGGTCGAGCTCATGCCCGGCGAGTCCACGGAGCTGCCGAACGGCCTCGGCACGGTCGAGTTCGAGACCGCGACCCCGGATGCCGCGGCCGAGGACTTCTCGCGGTCCGTGCCGCGCTTCGCCTCGTTCGACGTGCACCACGACCCGTCGCAGGGCTGGGTGCTCGTGTTCGCGGTGCTCATCATCGGCGGACTGCTGCTGTCGCTGTTCGTGCCGCGCCGACGCATGTGGGTCAAGGCGGTGACGAAGCCGGATGGCACGGTCGTGCTCGAGTACGCCGGCCTCGCGCGCGGCGACGACCCGGGCCTCGAGCGTGCCGTCGAGGAGTTCGCGGACGAGCACGCGCACCCGCTCATGACCACCACCGGCAACGAAACTTCTTCGACGTAAGGTAGAACGGTGACGCTCGACGAGATCTCCATCATCGCGGTGTACTCGGCCATGGCGGTGTACGCGATCGCGTTCATCGCGTACTCGATCGACCTCGCGAAGCGGTCGGCCGCGTCGGCGGCGGTGACCGACACCGCGTCCGCGGCCACCCCCGAGCCCGCGTCCGCGCCCGCCTCCGCGCGGGTCGAGGTCCTCGCCGGGGCCGGAGGGCGTACGGGCGCCACCGCGCCGAAGGCCGCAACCGGTGCCGGCGGTCGCGCTGGGTCCGCGAAGGCCGGCGCTGCGACATCCGAGCCGGTCGCCTACGGGCGTTCGCCGGTGCTGCGCGTGGCCGTCGCGATGACGGTGATCGCGTGGCTGCTGCATCTCGGTGCGACCGTGCTGCGCGGCATCGCCGCCGAGCGCGTGCCGTGGGCGAACATGTACGAGTTCGCGCTGACGGGCACGCTCGTCGTCACGACGGTCTACCTCCTGGTGCTGGTGATCTCGAAGACCGACCTGCGCTTCCTCGGCACGTTCATCACGGGGCTCGTGCTGGTGCTGCTCGGGGTCGCGACCGTGAACTTCTACGTGAGCGTCGTGCCGCTGCCGCCGGCGCTGCAGTCGGTGTGGCTCGTGATCCACGTGTTCGTGGCGACCGCGTCGGTCGGGTTCTTCGCGCTCGGCTTCGCGCTGTCGGTCGTGCAGCTCATGCAGGCGCGGCGCGAGGCGATCGCCGCCACTGCCGATGCCGTCAAGAAGTCGTTCCTCGCGACGCTGCCCACCGCGGCGGCGCTCGAGAACCTCGCGTACCGCGTGAACATCGTGGGCTTCATCCTGTGGACGTTCACGCTGATGGCCGGCGCGATCTGGGCCGAGAAGGCGTGGGGCCGCTACTGGGGCTGGGACACCAAGGAGGTGTGGACCTTCATCATCTGGGTGGTCTACGCCGGCTACATCCACGCGCGCGCGACCCGCGGCTGGCGCGGCACGCGCTCGGCATGGCTCGCGATCATCGGCTTCTCGGCGGTGCTGTTCAACTTCACCGTCGTGAACCTGTTCTTCAAGGGACTGCACGCCTACTCGGGTCTCTGATCCGCCCGCGCACGGCCGCTCGGGGGCCGCGCGGTTGCGATCCTCGCGGGTCGCGGGCACGATCGCTGCATGGGGCGGGCACTGCTCGAGCGCGACCGGGAACTCGACGCGCTGCGATCCGCGGCGCGCGCGGCGGCCGCGTCGCGCGGCCGTGTTGTGCTGCTGCACGGCGAGGCGGGCATCGGCAAGTCGACGCTCGTGCACGCGCTGCGGGCCGCCCCGCCCGACGGCGTGCGCGTGCTGCTCGGCTCGTGCGACGCGATGTCCACTCCGCGCCCGCTCGGGCCCCTCCGCGACCTGACCGCGGCGGTCGGACCCCGGCTCGGGCAGGCGCTCCGAGCGGGTGACCGCGAGGAGGTCTTCGACGCGCTGCGCGAGGAGCTCTCGGGTACGCCGGCGACGGTCCTCGTCGTCGAGGACGCGCAGTGGGCCGATGAGGCGACGCTCGACGCGCTTCGCTTCCTCGCGCGGCGGATCGACGACCTCCCCGCCGTGCTGGTCCTGACCTACCGCGACGAGCTCGATCGCGACCACCCCCTGAGCCGCCTGCTCGGCGACCTCGGGCATGGCGACCGGGTCGACCGCATCGCGCCGCGGCGCCTCTCACGTGGGGCCGTCGGCGAGCTCACCGCCGGCAGCGGCCTCGACGTCGACCGTGTCGTCGCCCTCACCGAGGGGAACCCGTACTTCGTCAGCGAGATCGTCGCCTCGGCCGACGAGGTCAGCGTGCCGCCGACCGTGGTCGATGCCGTGACCGGCCGCCTCAGACGGCTGGATGCTCCGACGCAGGAGCACGTCGAGCAGCTGGCCGTCGTTCCATCCGCCGTCGACGCGAACCTGCTCGCCCGGCTCGTCCCGGGCGGAGCCGGCGCGCTCCGGGCGGCCGAGGAGGGCGGCCTCCTCGTGGTGCAGCCCGACGGCGTCCGCTTCCGCCACGAGCTCACGCGGCGCGCCGTGGTCGACGGGCTTCCGGCCTCGCACCGCATCGAGCTGGAGCGTCGGGTGCTCGCGGCGCTCCTCGAATCCGGCGGGATCGATCCCGCCAGGCTCGTGCACCACGCGCTCGCGGCCGGCGACCTCGAGGTCGTCGCCGAATGGGCGCCGCGCGCGGCTCGGGATGCCGCGGCATCCGGCGCGCATCGGCAGGCCGCCGAGCACTACCGAGTGGTCCGGGACCACGCCGACCGGTATCCGCCCCCGGAGCGCGCCGACCTGCTCGAGGAGTACGCGATCGAGGCGTACACGATCGGCTTCGCGGAGGAGGCCGTCGCCCCCCAGTCCGATGCGATCGCACTGCGCCGGCAGTTGGGCGACCCGCTCCGACTGGGCGCGAGCTGGCGATGGCTGTCACGTTTCCAGTGGTTCGCCGGGCACCGGGCCGCCGCCGAGGCCGCGGCGCGCGAGGCGTCTGCAGTGCTCGTCGATGCCGGCGACCCGAGCCTCTACGCCATGGCGTTGAGCAACGAGGCGCAGCTGGCGCTGCTCGCGCACCAGACTCCGCGGGCCATCGAGCTCTCCGGCCTCGCCATCGACATCGCCCGGGAGACGGGCGACGCCGGAGTGCTCTCGCACGCGCTGAACAACCACGGCACGGCGCTCATGTACGTCGCCGACGACGCGGGCATGGCCGAGCTGGTCGAGGCCGCCGAGGTCGCCCTGGCGGTCGACGACATCGAGGACGCGGCGCGCGCGTCGGTCAACCTCGTGTGGGGGCTGCTCGATCAGTACCGTCTCGACCTCGCCGATCACTACCTCGAGCGCGCCCTCGAGATCTCGGAGCGCGCGGAGTTCATCGGATTCGTCACCTACCAGCAGATGGAGCAGGCGCGGCTCGACCTCGCCCGCGCCAGGTGGGATGACGCGCTGCAGAGGCTCGATCGCGAGATCGAGGCACCGCACGCCCGCTGCGTCGCGCTGACGGTGGCCGGCACCGTGGCGATCCGGCGTGGCGACGGAGACGGCGAGGAGTTGCTCGAGGAGGCCTGGCGGCTCGCGGTCCGGCTCGGCGAGCTGCAGCGGCGCGGGCCGGTGGCGGCGGCGCGCGCCGAGGCGGCGCTCCTGCGCGGCGATCGCGCGCGGGCGCGCGCGCTCGCGCGCCCGGAGTTCGACGAGGCGGATCGCCTCGACGCCAGGTCGCTGCGAGCCGAGCTCGCGTACCTGCTGCGCCGGGCCGGAGACGACGTCGACGTCGCCGACGACGATGACCACCCGTTCGCGGTGCAGGCCCGGGGCGACTGGCGGGGCGCCGCGGAACTCTGGCATGCCGCCGGGGCGCCCTACCACGAGGCGGCGGCGCTCGCCGAGAGCCCTCACGACGAGGACCTCGTCGCCGCACTCGCCATCCTCGACCGGCTCGACGCGGCCCCGCTCGCGCGCATCGTCCGCTCCCTCCTGCGCGAGCGCGGCGTCCGCAGCATCCCGCGTGGACCGTCCACGATGACCCGCGGCAACCCGGCCGGACTCACCGCCAGGCAGGTCGAGGTGCTCCGCCTCGTCGCTGACGGGCTCACGAACGCCGAGATCGCCGATCGGCTCGTCCTCTCCGTCCGCACGGTCGACACGCACGTCGCCGCCGTGCTCGCCAAGCTCGGCGTCGCGACCCGCGGCGAGGCGGCACGGCTCGCGCCCGAGGTGCTCGAACAGGCGGGCTGATTCGCCGGCCCGCCGCCATCCGCAGCCGCCCGCGCTCAGGGGTCGCCGGCCTCGATCTCGGTATGCGCGCAGCGTGATCTCAGTAGTCGTCCCCGACGATCCGCCATGCCCTTCCGCCGTACAACGGAGATGTGCCCGATCGGGGCCACGGATCCAGACGGAGAGGAGGGCGACATGCTCGCAACGATGATCGCGCTGGGACTGCTCGCTGCGGCGGCGGTCACCGGCGCATCCGTCCAGTTCCGTCGTGACGGCTACCGCCGCACGCCGACCCTTTCCCGCTGACCCGGCCCGCCGTCAGGCGGCTCACCTCCCCACCACCATCCCCATCGACCGAGAGACGTCGACATGAACACTGCGATCATCGCCCCAGCCGCCACCAGTCGGATCCGCCGTTGGACGCTGCCCGGCCGCATCCTCCGCCGCGCCGCGCTCGCGCTGTCGCGCGCTCGCTCCACCGGGCTCGATGAGCTGGATCCTCGAGAGCTCCACGAACTGCAGCGCGAGGCCGATCGGCTGCGCGCGGAGAACTTCCGCACCGTCGCGGTGGGTCGCGTGCTGTGACCCTCGGAGTGGGGCCGCGGGGCGAGATCCGCCCCGCGGCCTCGCAAGCGCTTGCGAAGCGTTGCTCCCGGTCCAGACGGCTTGGCCGCCGAGCATTGCTCGACGAGTTTCTGAGGAATTGTAAACGCTTGCATTAAGGATCCCGCTCGCGATAGCGTCGCTCCCAATGTCGTTCAGGCACGCGGTCGTGCCGGGGAATCGGGAGTCGAAGATGACGCATCGAGCGCGCGCTCGCAGTTGGCTGGCACTGGGGGTGACGGGCGTCGTCGCGGCATCCGTGCTCGCCGTCGTACCCGTCGGAGCGGCGGCCGAGGAGGGCGACACGTTCGCTCTCGTCGGCTCGCTGCAGTCCGAACTCGGGTGCTCGGCGGACTGGCAACCCGCCTGCGAGGCGACGCACCTGCTGCCGACCGACACGGCCGGCGTGTACGCCGCCGAGTTCACCGTCCCCGCAGGGTCGTGGGAGTACAAGGTCGCCGCGAACGACGCGTGGGACGACTCGTGGGGCCTCGACGGCGGCGGCGACAACATCCCGCTGACCGTCGGCGGCGACACCGACGTGCGCGTCGTGTTCGACGACGCGCAGAAGCGCGTGGGCCTCGAACTGCTCGAGACCCGCGGCGCCTACGACGGCGCGACGGATGCCGCGCTCGTCGCCGCACCGGCACGCCAGCCGGGCAGCACCGAGAACTTCTACTTCGTCATGACGGACCGGTTCGCCAACGGCGACGAGGCGAACGACACCGCCGGCATCGAGGGCGACCGGCTCGCGCACGGGTTCGACCCCACCGACAAGGGCTTCTACCACGGCGGCGACATCCAGGGCCTGCGCGACCGGCTCGACTACATCGACGGCTTGGGCACCACTGCGATCTGGCTCACGCCGAGCTTCACGAACCGCCCGGTGCAGGGCGAGGGCGCGAACGCGAGCGCCGGCTACCACGGCTACTGGATCACCGACTTCACCCAGATCGACCCGCACCTCGGCACGAACGCCGAGCTCGAGGCGCTCATCGGCGAGGCGCACGCCAAAGGCATCAAGGTCTACTTCGACATCATCACGAACCACACGGCCGACGTGATCGACTACGAGGAGCAGCAGTACTCGTACATCGACCAGAAGACCGAGCCGTATCGCGATGCAGCGGGCGCGGTGTTCGACCCGGCCGAGTACGCCGACGGCTCGAAGCCGTTCCCGGCGCTCGACCCGGCCACGAGCTTCCCGTACACGCCGGTCGTGCGCACCGAGGACGCCGAGCTCAAGGTCCCGGCCTGGCTCAACGACCCGACGCTGTACCACAACCGCGGCGACTCGACCTGGTCGGGCGAGTCGGTGACGCTCGGGGACTTCGTCGGCCTCGACGACCTCATGACCGAGCACCCCACCGTGGTGGACGGCTTCGTCGACGTGTACCAGACGTGGATCGACCTCGGCATCGACGGCTTCCGCATCGACACGGCCAAGCACGTGAACTTCGAGTTCTGGGAGCAGTGGTCGGCCGAGGTGCTCGACTACGCCCACGAGCAGGGCAAGCCCGACTTCTTCATGTTCGGCGAGGTCTACGACGCCGACCCCGTGAAGCTCTCGCCGTACGTGCGCAAGACCGACATGAACTCGGTGCTCGACTTCACGTTCCAGTCGCAGGCCGTCTCGTACGCGTCGGGCAACAGCGCGAAGAACCTGCAGTCGCTGTTCGCGGGCGACGACTACTACACGACGCCCGACTCGTCGGCCACGGCACTGCCGACCTTCCTCGGCAACCACGACATGGGCCGGGTGGGCCACTTCCTCGCCTCGACGGGCAACGCGCTCGAGCGCGACGAGCTCGCGCACGAGCTCATGTACCTCACGCGCGGCCAGCCGGTCGTCTACTACGGCGACGAGCAGGGCTTCGCCGGCACCGGCGGCGACAAGGACGCACGCCAGACGCTCTTCGCGAGCGAGGTCGCGGAATACGTGAACCAGCCGCTCGTGACCGGCGGAAACGCCGGCAGCGTCGACCGCTACGGCACCGACGCGCCGCTGTACCAGCACATCGCGGCCCTCGCCGAGCTCCGCGACGCGCACCCGGCGCTCGACCAGGGCGCTCAGATCGAGCGGTACGCGACGGATGGCGCGGGCGTCTACGCGTTCAGCCGCGTCGACCGCGACGAGAAGGTCGAGTACCTCGTCGCGGTGAACAACGCGGCCGAGGCGAAGGCGGTCGACGTCTCGACGCTCACCGCCGACGGCGTCTTCACGCCGCTGTACGGCACCGACGGTCCCGGAATCACCGCGAACGCCGAGGGCGTCGCATCCGTCGCCGTGCCGGCACTGGGCGCGATCGTGCTGAAGGCCGACCGCCAGGTGACCGCCCCCGACGCGGCATCCGCGATCGCCGTCGACGTGCCCGCCGCGGGCGCCGGCGTCACCGGCGTGACCCCCGTCTCGGCCGATGTCGCCGACGCGACCTGGCAGGAGACGAGCTTCGCGTGGCGCGTCGCCGGCTCCGAGGAGTGGACGCCGCTCGGCACCGCCGAGGACACCACGCCGCGGGTGTTCCACGACACGGCCGGGCTCGCGAAGGGCACCCTCGTCGAGTACCGCGCGATCTCGACGGATGCCGCGGGCAACCGCGCCGCGGCATCGACCTACGCGTCGGTCGGCAACCCGGTCACCCTCGTCGTCGAGGAGGAGCCCGAGCCCGAGATCGGTCTCGTCACGGTCCCCGGCGAGCACAACTCCGAGATGGGCTGCGCGGGCGACTGGGCTCCCGGCTGCGAGGCGGCCAAGCTCACCCAGCGCGCCGACGGCATCTACGCGGGCACGTTCCAGATCCCGGCCGGCACCTACCAGTACAAGGTCGCGATCAACGGCAACTGGTCGCTGAACTACGGCGCGAACGGCGTGCAGGACGGCGCCAACGTCACCTACACGACGGATGGCACGAAGCCGGTCACGTTCTACTGGGACCCGCGCACCAAGGTGTTCTCCTCGACCGCCGAGGGCCCGATCGTGACCCTGCCCGGCAGCCTGCAGTCCGAGCTCGGCTGCCCGGCCGACTGGTCGCCCGGCTGCATGGTCACGTTCGCGCAGGACGGCGACAAGGACGGCGTCTACGAGTTCGCGACCGACCAGCTGCCGACCGGGAACTACGAGCTGAAGGTCGCGCACGGCCTCTCGTGGGACGAGAACTACGGCGCCGACGGCGTGCGCAACGGCGCGAACATCTCGTTCAGCGCGACCACGGGCAAGCTCGTGACGTTCCGGTACACGCTCGCGACGCACGTGCTCGACGTGGTCGTCGCCGACCCGCCGCTCGCGGGAACCGGCACGCAACGCGCGTACTGGCTCGACGCGAACACGCTGGCGTGGCCGCCGTCGCTGCTCGGGGGCGCCGAGGCCGCCGACCTGTCGTGGTCGCTCCAGCACTCGGCCGATGCCGGGCTCGCGGTCGCCGACGGCGCCGTGACTGGCGGTGGCGAGCCGATCGAGCTCGCCCACGACCCGGCCGGCATCGGCGACGAGCTCGCCGCGGCGTTCCCGCACCTCGCGGGCTACGTCGCCCTGCGGCCCGCCGGGCTCGATCGCGAGGCCGTCGCCTCGCTCGTGACCGAGGAGCTGCAGGTCGCGCAGCGCGACGGCGACACGCTGACCGCCCTCACGGGCGTGCAGCTGCCCGGCGTGCTCGACGACCTCTACGCGGAGGGTGCGGCCTCCGCCGCGCTCGGCGCCTCGTTCGAGACCGACGCGCCGACGCTGAGCGTCTGGGCGCCGACGGCGCGAACGGTGTCGCTCCAGCTGTGGGAGGCCGGCGCCACCGGCGACCCGCAGGTGCTCCCGGCGACGTTCGACGCGGCATCCGGTGCCTGGTCGGTTGCCGGCCCGGCGATCGAGAGCGGTAGCGAGTACCGCTGGCTCGTCGAGGTCTTCGCCCCGACCACGGGTGAGATCGAGACGAACTCGGTGACCGACCCCTACTCGGTCGCGCTCACGGTGAACTCGGCGCGCAGCGTCGTCGTCGACCTCGACGACCCGTCGCTCGCACCCGAGCAGTGGGCGCAGACGCCCGCGCCGGTCGTCGAGCGCCAGGTCGACCGCGCCATCACCGAGCTGCACGTGCGCGACTTCTCGATCACCGACGAGACGGTGCCCGAGGCCGAGCGCGGCACGTACCGTGCGTTCATGCGCGACAGCGCGGGCACCGACCAGCTGCGTGAGCTCGCCGACGCGGGCATCAACACCGTGCACCTGCTCCCGACGTTCGACATCGCGACCATCGAGGAGCGCCGCACCCAGCAGGCGACCCCCGACTGCGACCTCGCGTCGTACGGCCCGGCCTCGGAGGAGCAGCAGGCGTGCATCGAGCGCATCCGCGACCTCGACGGCTTCAACTGGGGCTACGACCCGTACCACTTCCAGGCGCCGGAGGGCTCGTACGCCGTCGACCCCGAGGGCGGAGCCCGCGTCGCCGAGTTCCGCGAGATGGTCGGCGCGCTCCACGCGAACGGCCTGCAGGTGGTGCTCGACGAGGTGTACAACCACACCGCGCAGTCGGGCCAGGGGGAGAAGTCGGTGCTCGACAAGATCGTGCCCGGCTACTACCACCGCCTGAACGCGACCGGCGGCGTCGAGACCTCGACCTGCTGCCAGAACGTCGCGACCGAGCACGCCGTGGCCCAGAAGCTCATGGTCGACTCGACCGTGCTCTGGGTGGAGGAGTACAAGGTCGACGGCTTCCGCTTCGACCTGATGGGCCACCACTCGAAGGCGAACATGGTTGCGATCCGTGCCGCGCTCGACGAGCTCACGCTCGAGGAGGACGGCGTCGACGGGTCGAAGGTGTTCCTCTACGGCGAGGGCTGGAACTTCGGCGAGGTCGCGAACAACGCCCGCTTCGTGCAGGCCACGCAGGGCCAGCTCGGCGGCACCGGCATCGCGACCTTCAACGACCGGCTGCGCGACGGCGTGCACGGCGGCAGCCCGGTGGCGAGCGACTCGAAGTACGAGCAGGGCTTCGGCACGGGCCTCGCGGGCGAGCCCAACGGCAGGCCGACGCGGCCGGCCGACCAGCTCCGCGACCTGGGCGAGCAGACCGACCTCGTGAAGATCGGCCTCGCCGGCAACCTGCGCGACTTCGAGTTCACGGGGTCCGACGGTGTCGTGAAGTCCGGCGCCGAGGTGGACTACAACGGTTCGCCGGCGGGCTACGCCGACCACCCCGAGGAGGTCATCAACTACGTCGACGCGCACGACAACGAGACGCTGTTCGACCTCGGGGCGTTGAAGCTCCCGCAGGAGACGTCGATGGCCGACCGCATCCGGATGAACACGCTGTCGCTCGCGACGGTGACCTTCTCGCAGTCGCCCTCGTTCTGGCACGCGGGCACCGAGCTGTTGCGGTCGAAGTCGCTCGACCGCAACAGCTACAACTCCGGGGACTGGTTCAACCGGATCGACTGGACCGGCCAGGAGTCGACCTTCGGCTCCGGCCTGCCCATGAAGTCCGACAACGAGGACCACTGGCCCGTCATGCGCGAGCTCCTCGCCGACCCCGCCCTGAAGCCGGCGGCAGGCGACATGGCCACCGCTGAGGCCGCGGCCCTCGACCTGCTGCGCGTGCGCTCGTCGGTCGACCTGCTGAAGCTGGGCTCGCCCGAGCTCATCGAGCAGAAGGTGTCGTTCCCGAACAGCGGGGCGGATGCCACGGACGGACTCATCGTGATGCTCATCGACGACCTCGTCGGCGCCGATGTCGACGAGGAGCTCGAGGGCGCCCTGGTCGTCTTCAACGCGTCGCCCGAGGCGATCACCGAGCAGGTCGACGGGCTCGCGGGTCGCGACTTCGCGCTCAACGAGGTGCAGGCCGGCGGTGCCGATGAGGTCGTGAAGGGCACGTCGTGGGATGCCGCGTCGGGCACGCTCACGCTCCCGGCGCGCACCGCCGCGGTGCTCGTCGACGAGCAGGAGCCGGCGGGCGTCGCCACCGTGACGCTCGCGGCGCCGAGCAAGTCGGTCGCGAAGGCGGGCAGCACCATCAGCGTGTCCGGTTCGGTGACCGCGCTCGACGGCTCGCGACCGGTCGGTACCGTCTCGGTGCTGGTCGACGGCGAGGTCGTCGCGACCGAGGCGATCGAGTCGCGCGACCGCGGCGGGTTCAGCGTGAAGCTGCCGAAGATCGGCCCCGGCGCCCACTGGGTGCAGGTGTCGTTCGGCGGCGGCGACGGGTTCGCCGGATCGCAGTCGGTCCCGGCGATGATCCTGCTCTGGTGAGGCGGGCCGCGCGCGGTGCGGCCTGACGAGGTCCGGGCGGAGGGGGTGTGCGCCCCTCCGCCCGGACCCGTTCTCGTCTCTCAGAAGGGAAGCGGAACTCCGCAGGTCTCGTATGCGCCGATGATGGCGCCGCCGTATGCACCGAAGATCGTGTCGATGCCCGAGCCGTCGCCGGTCTTCTCGACGTGCGGGTTGTTCGAGGCGATCGTGCCGCCCTGGCCCTGCGCTCCCTTGACCATGACGGTGAAGGTGGCGGGCCCGCCGGCGACGGTGTACTCGGTGAGGACGCACTGCGCGACGTCTGCGGGCAGCTCACCGCCGAGCACATCGGCGACGACGAGCGTGTACCACGCCTGCGAGTTCGACGCGCCCGCGTTGCCCTGCTCGGAGCGGTTCGCGTTGTAGCACTCGTGCGCGTAGGCGGCGGCGCCCGTGGCGAGCACGCCCGCAGCGGCGAGCGCGACGCCCGCGCCGATGTTGGTCAGGGTCCTTCTGAACATCTGGTCTTCCTCCGTGTGATCTGCGAGTCGCGCAGTCTTCCGCGCAACGACTCCCACGGTCGCGTCTTCGTCGACGCGAGACATCCGTGCTCACCCTGACTACCGGAGACTCGTCCCCGTTCCTGCATGCCCAATGCTGGGGCTTGACAGGATGCCGCGGCAGCGCGCCCGTGCGATCACGCGAGCCCGCATCACTCCGCGCCGGGCGGGCCGGCGGCCGCGAGGACGGCGTGGCAGCGCTCGAGTCGCGCGAGCCACCAGGCCGTGCGCTCCTCGTCGGCGGTGTAGCGGTCGAGCAGGCCGGGGTCGGGCAGGACCCGGCGGACGTCGACGGCGCCGTCGACCGGCAGCAGCGGGTCGCGCGTGACATCCGCCGCCAGCAACGACGCCGTGCCGAGGCCGCAGTCGTAGTCGAGGTCGCGCACGGCGGCGGCGAGGTGCGCGCCCATCGCGAGGCCGACGCTCGTGTCGAGGGCGCTGGAGACGACCACGGGCAGGCCCGCGCGGTCGACGATGTCGAGCGCGCGACGGATCCCGCCGAGCGGCGCCGCCTTGACCACGAGGAGGTCGGCGGCGCCCGCCTCGGCGACGGCCAGCGGGTCGTCGGCGCGGCGGACGCTCTCGTCGGCCGCGATCGGGATGCCCATGTACTTCGTGCGCGTGCGGATCTCGGCGAGCTCGTCGACCGTCGGGCAGGGCTGCTCCACGTACTCGAGGTCGAAGGGGGCGAGCGCGTGGATCGCATGCTCGGCCTCGTCGACGTTCCAGCCGGCGTTCGCGTCGACCCGGATGCGACCCTCGGGTCCCATCGCCTCGCGCACGGCGCGCACGCGCGCGACATCCTGGGCCAGCGTCTGGTCGGATGCCGCGACCTTGACCTTCGCGGTGCGGCATCCGGGGAACCGTTCGAGCACCGACGGGACCGCGTCGGGGTCGACGGACGGCACGGTCGCGTTCACGAGCACGCGATCGCGGACCGGCGGCGGCGTGGCGTGCCATCCGAAGTCGATCGCCGCGGCCAGCCACGTCGCCGCCTCGTCGTCGGGGTACTCGGCGAAGGGCGCGAACTCGGTCCAGCCCTCGGGGCCCTCGAGGAGGAGCGCCTCGCGCACGTCGATGCCGCGGAAGCGGGTCACGAGCGGGAGGGCGACGACGCGGGCGGTCGCGAGCAGGTCGTGCAGGGGCGGGACGGCGGCGGCGTCGCTCATGCCCCGAGTCTATGGAGCGCCGAGCCGCTCACCGGTCGCCGATCCAGGTATCGGCAGGCGGCACGAGCTCCTCGAGCCGCGCCCACAGCTCGTCGGGGATCGGCGTCGCATACGACTCGAGGGTCTGCGCGATGCGCTCGGGCTTCGACACCCCGACGATCGTAGAGTGGATGCGCGGATCGCGCGTGGAGAACTGCAGCGCGGCGGCGGGCAGCGGCACGTCGAACTCGGCGCAGGCCTGCGCCATCCGCACCGCCGCCGCCTGCATGTCGGGGCGCTCGCCGTACGCGTACTTCGTGGTCGCGGCCGGGCCCTTCGCGAGGAGGCCTCCGCCGTACGGCGCGGCGTTGAGCACGCCCAGTCCCAGCTCGGTCGCCCGGTCGATGAGCGTGTCGGCCGACCGGTCGAGCAGCGTGTAGCGGTTGTGCGTGAGCACTACGTCGAACACGCCCGTCTCCATGAGCGGGGCGGCGACCGCCAGCGTGCCGCCGGCGAGGCCGATCCAGTCGACGGCGCCCTCCGCCTTGAGCTCGCGGAGCGCCGAGACCGGGCCGTCGGGCGCGAGGGCGGCGTCGAGGCCGATCCGCTCCGCGTCGTGCAGGTGCAGCAGCGGCACGCGGTCGACGCCGAGCCGCTCGAGGCTCTCGGCGAGCGACTGCCGCACGCGCCGCCCGGAGAAGTCGTCGCTGCCGTGCAGCGGGTCGACCTTCGTCGCGAGCACGACGTCGGCGGGCAGCCCGCCGGCCCGGCGCAGCGCCTCGCCGATTCGGCGCTCGCTCTCGCCGTGCTCGCCGTAGTTGTTCGACGTGTCGATGAAGCGGATGGGGCTGTCGAGCGCCGCGAGCACGGTCTCGACCGCGCGCTCCTCGCCGACCTCGTGGCCGTAGAGGTACGGCATGCTGGCGAGCGGGCTGGTGCCGACGCACAGCTCGGTGACCGTCAGGCCGGTGCGTCCCAGGGTTCGTGTCGCGACATCCGTCATCGCTCCACCGTAGCGGGCGGACCCGGCGCCGCCCGGCTCCGGAATAGGCTGGACGGCATGGCGAGCGAGGTGTCGGAACTGTTCGATCCGAGCGAGTGGACGGATGCCGCGCCATCCGTCACCGGTTCAGGCGGTTTCACCGACATCACGTACCACCACTCGACCGACGGCCGCATCGCGCGCATCGCGTTCGACCGGCCCGAGGTGCGCAACGCGTTCCGCCCGCACTCGGTCGACGAGCTCTATCGCGCACTCGAGGACGCCCGCACGAACCCGCGCATCGGCGTCGTGCTCCTGACCGGCAACGGCCCGAGCCCGAAGGACGGCGGCTGGGCGTTCTGCTCCGGCGGCGACCAGCGCATCCGCGGCCGCGACGGCTACAAGTACTCCGATGCCGAGACCGGCCTCGTCGAGGGGGCCGGCGGCAGCCACACGGCCGTGGGGCGCCTCCACATCCTCGAGGTGCAGCGGCTCATCCGCTTCATGCCGAAGGTCGTGATCGCGGTCGTGCCGGGCTGGGCCGCCGGCGGCGGGCACTCGCTGCATGTCGTCTGCGACCTCACGATCGCGAGCCGCGAGCACGGGCGCTTCAAGCAGACGGATGCCGACGTCGGCAGCTTCGACGCCGGATACGGCAGCGCCTACATGGCGCGCCAGGTCGGGCAGAAGTTCGCGCGCGAGGTGTTCTTCCTCGCCGAGGAGTACTCGGCCGAGCGCGCGTACGAGATGGGCGCGGTGAACCGGGTCGTGCCGCACGCCGACCTCGAGCGCGAGGCGCTCGCGATGGCGCGCACCATCCTGACGAAGTCGCCCACGGCCATCCGCATGCTGAAGTTCGCGTTCAACGCGATCGACGACGGGCTCGTCGGCCAGCAGGTGTTCGCCGGGGAGGCCACGCGGCTCGCGTACGGAACCGACGAGGCGGTCGAGGGTCGCGACGCGTTCCTCGAGAAGCGCGACCCCGACTGGGGGCCGTTCCCGTGGCACTACTAGATCAGCCGGTTACGGTCGGCGGGCGGGTACGGCGGTGAAACCGCTCCTGCAGGTTCCGGTGACGGATGTCGCGGCGCTGCGCGACGCACTCGCGGCCGCGCTCGACGGCGGGCCCGCGGTGTGGCCGGTGCCGGCACCCGCCGCACTCGGGGCGAACGGCGACACTCGCACGGTCGCCGAGGTCGCCCCTGTCGCCTCCGTCGACGACGGCGTCGCGGTCGTCGTCGAGACCTCGGGATCGACGGCCGCACCCAAGCGAGTGCTGCTGTCGTCGTCGGCGCTCCGCGCGAGCGCCGAGGCGACGGCGGCCGCGCTCGGCGGTCACGGCCGCTGGGTGCTCGCCGTGCCGGCGCACTACATCGCGGGCGTGCAGGTGCTCATCCGTTCGATCGTCGCGGGTACGCCGATCGTCGCGATCGCCGACGGCCCGTTCACGCCCGAGGCATTCGCCGAGGCGACCATGCGCATCATGCGCACGCGCGACGCGCTGCCGCGGTACACCTCGCTCGTGCCCGTGCAGCTCGCGCGCATCGTGGAGGCGGCCGAGGCCGAGCCATCCGGTCACCTCGCCCGCACGCTGGCGTTCTACGCGGCGATCCTCGTCGGCGGCCAGCGCGTCGACCCCGCGCTGGTCCAGCGCGCGGCGGCGTTCGGCGCCCGGATCGTGCGGACGTACGGGTCGAGCGAGACCGCGGGCGGATGCGTCTACGACGGCCGGCCCCTGCCCGGCGTCCGCGCGGGGGCCGTCGACGGCCGGCTCGAGCTCGGCGGACCGACGCTCGCCGACGGCTACCTCGACGACCCCGCGCGCACCGCCGCGGCCTTCACGAGCGACCCGGACGGCACACGTTGGTACCGCACGGGCGACCTCGGGTCGATCGACGCCGACGGCGTGCTCCGCGTCACGGGCCGCGCCGACGACGTCATCACTTCGGGCGGCGTCAAGGTCGTGCTCGGCGAGGTCGAGCGGGCCGTGCACGCCGTGCCCGGCTTCGGCGACGCGGTCGCGGTCGTCGTGCCCGACGCCGAGTGGGGCGAGCGAGCGGCGATCGTCGCCTCGGGGGCGGCGGCCGAGGCGGCTGGCGCGCTCGACGCGCTGCGCGCGGCGACGGATGCCGCGGGCCTCCCGCCCGCGGCCCGTCCCGTGTCGCTCATCCCGGTCGCCGCCGTCCCGCGACTCGCGTCGGGCAAGCCCGACCGCGTCGCGGCAGCGGCGCTCGCCCGCGGCGCGCTCGGGCCTCCGGACACCCGGTAGCGCGGCGCGCGGCCAACCCCGAGTGTTCTTGTTCGGCGGGAGCCGTCCCGTCCCATTGACCGCACTCGGGTCGAACGGAGGCCACGGGCCGCCGCACAGCGCAACGATAGCCGCAGCCGAGGTGCGCCCGAGCGCTCGCCGAATACGATGGCACGCGTGGCCCGCCCGAAACCCCAGCGCATGAACCCGCCCGCCAAGCCCGCCGCGAAGGGCCGCACGAGCGGACGCTCCGGCAATCCCGCGAGGGCCGCCGCCGCGCCGCAGGTGCAGCGCGGCCCGATCACCTGGCGCGACTGGGTGGGGGGTGCGCGCCTGCGCACGCTGCCGCTCGCGATCGCGCCGGTCGCCCTCGGTACGGGAGCCGGCGTGGTCGCGGCGTCGTACCTCGACGAGCCGTTCCATCCGTGGCGTTTCGTGCTCGCGCTGGTGGTGGCGCTGGCCCTGCAGATCGGCGTGAACTACGCCAACGACTACTCCGACGGCATCCGGGGCACCGACGCCCACCGCGTCGGGCCGGCGCGCCTGACCGGCTCCGGGATGGTGCCCCCGAAGCGGGTGCTCGCGGTCGCGCTGGCGTTCTTCGCGGTCGCCGCGGTCGCAGGCCTCGCGCTGGTGCTGATCACGCAGCAGTGGTGGCTGCTCGCGGTCGGCGCGGTCGCGATCGTCGCGGCGTGGTTCTACACGGGCGGCAAGCGCCCGTACGGCTACTACGGTCTGGGCGAGCTGTTCGTCTTCGTGTTCTTCGGCATCGTCGCGACGGCCGGCTCGGCGTACGTGCAGGCGCTCACGGTGAACCTCGAAGCGTGGACCGGCGGCGCCGGCGTCGGCCTGATCGCGTGCGCGGTGCTCATGGTGAACAACCTGCGCGACATCGAGCAGGACCGCGCCGCGGGCAAGCGCACGCTCTCGGTGCTCGTCGGCCCGCTCGTCTCGCGCATCCTGTTCGCGCTGTTCATGCTGCTGCCGTTCGCGGTGGTCGTCTTCTGGGCGTTCCTGTACCCGACCGCGTGGCTCGTTCTGTTCGCGCTGCTCGCCGCGGTTCCCGCGTGCATCATCGTCGGCTGGGGCCGGACGCCGCGCGAGCTCATCACCGCGCTGCAGCTCGCGAGCCTCACGGCGCTCGCTTACGGCATCGGCTTGGGGCTCGTCTTCGCCCTCTGATCCGCGGGTCGAGCGGATGGCGCGCGGCGCCGGTTTCCGCCCCCGGTCGCGTTGCCCCGGCGGCCCGGCCCTCCGCCATGTCGTCCGCTCCGCTCACGTGAACGCGCCCTCACATGAGGCGAAGTCCACGTGACCGGCGTTGACCTCGCGAATCCCGGGTTCGTGCGGGTGCACCCCGCACGAACCCGGGAATGGAAGGACGAGCGTGCCGAGCTGGCGCGGGCTGGGCCCGCCCGATTCGACCGCCGCTTGCGTTCGCGAGTTCCGGGTTTCTGCGGGTGCACCCGCACGAATGCGGGAATGGGAGGGCGAGCGTGTTGGCGTCAGCTGGTCGACGCGATCGGCGCCTGCGTTCGCGAGTTCCGGGTTTCTGCGGGTGCACCCGCACGAACCCGGGAATGGCAGAGCGAGAGTGTTGAGCAGGCGTCAGCCACGTCGATGCGATCGGCGCCTGCGTTCACGGGAATCGCGGTGCGCCCGAGGGCGACGGGAAGGCGGGACGCGGTCGCCAGGACGGCGCGGCTACTCCGCCGCGCGGCGGTCGCGCGTGTCGGCGCGGGAGTCGGCCTGGGAGCCGCCGTCGGTCGGGGCGCCGGAGGGAGCCGCGTGCGTCGCGTCGATCGCGGCATCCTCGGCCTCGGCGTCGTCGCGACCCGCCGTGGGCGCCTCCCGGTGGCGCGCCGTGTAGAGGCCGCTCGCGAACTCCTCGCGCTGACGGCGCAGGAAGAGCAGCGACGCGCTGAATCCGAACAGGGCGGCGACCAGCACCGCGATCCACGGGGTGACGCCCGCGATGAGCAGCACGATCAGCGGAGCGGCGAACAGCAGCACGCGCAGCAGCGTGTAGCGGAGCCAGACGGGGACGGCCTTCACGCGATCAGTGTAGGCGGGCGAATCTGGGTGACCGCTCCCAGCCGACTGTGACTCAGCGCGCGTAGGATCGGTGCATGGTCCGCCTCTGGGTGATCCTCGGCGTCGCCGCCGTGGTCTTCACGATCTACGCGGCGGTCGATTGCGCGCTCTTCGACCGCTCCCGCATCCGCGGTCTGCCGCGCGGCTGGTGGATCGTGGTCATCCTGCTCGTGCCGATCATCGGCGGGCTGCTGTGGTTCCTCGTGGGCCGCGGCCGTGCCGTCCGCGTCGGCAAGGTCGGCCCGCGATCGAACGCGCCCGACGACGATCCCGAGTTCCTCCGTCGCCTTCGCGCCGACGCCGAGCACGAGGAGCGCATCCGCCGCCTCGAGCAGGAGCTCGCCGAGCTCGACGACGACACTCCGTCCGACCGTCCGCGACCCGACGACGCGCTCGGCAGCGACCACCGCCGACCCGACACCGGCACCGACACCCCAGGAGAGCCCGGCCCGTCGGGCCGGCCGAATGCGTGACGCGCGCGCGGTTGCGAGTCCCGCGACCGCGTCGTCGTTCGCCCTGCTCTCAGAGTTCGTCCGCGCCGGCGTGACCGATGTGGTCGTCGCGCCCGGGTCTCGCTCGCAGGCGCTCGCCCTCGCGGCCGCCGAGCTCGAGCGGGTCGGCGCCATCCGGCTGCACGTGCGCATCGACGAACGCGGCGCGGGCTTCCTCGCGATCGGCCTCGCCGTCGAGACCGCGCGCCCCGCCGTCGTCGTCACGACCTCCGGCACGGCCGTGGCGAACCTGCATCCGGCCGTGCTCGAGGCGCACCACGCCGGCGTGCCGTTGATCCTCGCGACCGCCGACCGCCCGGCCGAGCTCCGCGGCATCCGCTCGAACCAGACGACGATGCAGCCCGGCATCTTCGCCGGCGCCGTGCGCCTCGAGCACGACGTCCCACCACCTGCGGGGCGCCCCGGTGAAGCCGATGGCGCGGCTCGCCTCGCGCGCGATGCCGTCCGCGCGGCGCTCGGCGTCGACGCCGACGGCCGGCCCGTCCCGCACCCAGGGCCCGGTCCCGTGCACCTCAACCTGCAGTTGCGGGAACCGCTGTCGTCGGCGGTCGAGCTCGACGACGCGTCGGTGCTGAGGGCGGATGCCGCGGCATCCGTCGCCCGCGCGACCGCAGCCGAGACCCAGGCCGCCGACGCCGACGTGCCCGTCGCACGACTCGCGCACGGCCCGCGCACAATCGTGATCGCGGGCGCCGGAGCCGGGCCCGGGGCCGAGGAGTTCGCGCGCACCGCCGGCTGGCCGCTCCTCGCCGAGGTCTCGAGCGGCGCCCGGTTCGGGCCGAACCTCGTCGTCGCCTACCGCGAGCTGCTCCGCGAACCCGGCTTCGGCGACGAGGTGGAACGGGCGATCGTGTTCGGGCACCCGACGTTGTCGCGCGAGGTGCCCGCACTCGTGCAGCGCGAGGGCGTCGAGGTCGTCGCGGTCGCGCCATCCGGGATCGAGTGGTACAACCCCGGGCATGCCGTCGGCCGATTCGAGCGCGCGGTCGCCGCCGAGCCGCACGAGCCCTCCGCCGAGGAGCGCGCGTGGACCGGGCGCTGGGTGCGCGCGAGCCGCACGCTGCTCGACGAGCCGGCTGCGGGAGGCGGGGCGGATGGCGCTGGCCCGCGCAGCGGCGTCGACGAGACCGGCCACGTGTCCGACTTCGCCGCGCAGCGCGCGTACCTGCGCGACCAGCTGGCGCGCATCCGCACGCCCGTCGACCGCCGCATGCTCGTCGAGGCGGTCTGGGCCGCGACGTGGCCGCATGACCGGCTCGTGTTCGGCGCCTCGCGACTCATCCGCGACGCCGACCGCGTCTTGCCCGGCCGCCGCATCGCCGTGCATGCCAATCGTGGACTCGCCGGCATCGACGGCACGGTCGCGACCGCGCTCGGCATCGCGATCGCGAGCCAGGCGACGGATGGCGCGCCCGACGCTCCCGCGCCCGCCGCGCGCGGCACGACCCGCGCGATCATCGGCGACCTCACGTTGCTCCACGACGTCGGGTCGCTCCTCCTCGGCGCGGGCGAGGCGCGCCCGCGCGTGCTCCTCGTCGTGGGCAACGACGGCGGCGGCACGATCTTCGACGCGCTCGAGGTCGCGGCTTCCGCCCCCGCCGGTGCATTCGACCGCGTGCAGTACACCCCGCAGCAGGTCGACCTGTCGGCGCTCGCCGGTGGGTACGGCTGGGAGTACCGCCGCGCGGCGACGCGCGGTGAGCTCGACGAGGCGCTCGGCACCGCCGTCACCGGCCCGACGCTGCTCGAGGTGCCGCTCGCGCGCTGAGGCGCGGCATCCGCCCGGACGCCACCCGTCCAATCCAGCGGATATACGATCCGGCACGCCGAGGTCTCCGCGCGAGTGGCGGCGCGCCCGATCGTATCTCCGCGGATTTGGGCACGGTGGCGCGACGCAGCGCCACCCCTTGCCGCGGCATCCGTCGCCCCTCGAAGATGAGCACAGCGGCACGCGCCGCGATGAAGGGAGCGATGTGGGTCTCGAAACGTACTGGGCGACCGATCCGTCCGAGGTGCTGCGGGTCCGGCAGGGATTCCGGCTCGAGGAGGTCGAACCGCGTGGCACGCCGGGCTTCGCGGGCGCGCGGGCCGATGCCGAGAAGTCGCTCGCCCAGGGCGCAGCGATCTTCGCGGAACAGCAGGAGATGCTCTTCGCCGGGAACCAGATGGGCGACGACCCGCGTCGGATCCTGCTCATCCTGCAGGCGATGGACACGGCGGGGAAGGGCGGCATCGTCAAGCACGTCATGAGCGCCGTCGATCCGCAGGGCGTGCAGTACGCCGCCTTCAAGCAGCCGACCGACGAGGAGCTGGAGCACGACTTCCTCTGGCGGATCCGCAAGAAGCTGCCCGACGGCGGGATGATCGGCGTCTTCGACCGCTCCCACTACGAGGATGTGCTGATCGCGAAGGTGCGCGAGCTCGCGCCGCCCGATGAGATGGAGGGGCGCTACGACGCGATCAACGAGTTCGAGGCCGAGCTGGCGGCGTCCGGCGTGACGATCATCAAGGTCATGCTCCACATCTCGATGGAGGAACAGAAGCAGCGGCTGCTGAAGCGCCTGAAGCGGCGCGACAAGCACTGGAAGTTCAGCCCCGGCGACATCGACGAGCGCATGCTCGCGCCGCGGTACCGCGAGGCCTACCAGATGGTGTTCGACCGCACGACGACGCCGCACGCGCCCTGGTACGTCGTGCCCGCCGACCGGAAGTGGTACGCGCGGCTCGCGGTGCAGCACCTGCTCATCGAGGCGCTCGAGGCGATGCGCCTCGACTGGCCCGTCGCCGACTTCGACGTGGAGGAGCAGCGGCAGCGCCTCATGGTGAGCTGACCGCGGGCGGGAACTACGGGATCGGCGGCGAGGGCGGCGGTGCGCCGAACGCCTCGACGATCGGCCGGAACTTCATCGCGGTCTCGGCGAGCTCGTCGGCCGGCACCGAGTCGTGGACGATGCCGCAACCGGCATACGCCCGGACCGTGCCATCCGGCGACACCTGCGCGCAGCGCAGCGCGATCGCCCACTCGCCGTCGCCGTCGGCGTCGATCCAGCCGACGGGGCCCGCGTAACGACCGCGATCGAACCCCTCGAGCTCGGCGATCGCACGCAACGCGACCTCGCGCGGCGTACCGGCGACGGCCGCGGTCGGGTGCACCGCGGCGACCAGGTCGAGCGAGCTCGAGCCGTCGCCGAGCGTGCCCTTGAGGTCGGTCGCGAGGTGCCACAGGTTCGGCAGCTGCAGCGTGAACGGCTCGGGGCTCGCGTCGAGCCGCGCGGTGTGGGGGGCGAGTGTCGCGACGGCGCTCTCGACCGCGAGGGCGTGCTCGGCGAGGTCCTTGTGCGACGCCGCGAGGCGGGCGGCCTGGGCGCGGTCGGATGTCGCGTCGCGACCGCGCGACGCGGTGCCGGCGAGCACGCGGGCCGACACGGTTCCGTGGTCGACCCGCACGAGCGTCTCGGGGCTCGCGCCGATCAGACCGTCGACCGCGAACACCCAGGTGTCGGGGTAGTCGTCGGCGAGCTTGGCGAGCGCGGCGCGCAGCCCCGCATCTTCGTGGAGCTCGCCGACGATCTCGCGCGCGAGCACGACCTTCTCGAAGAGCCCGGCGTCGATGCGGCGCACCGCCTCGCCGACGGCGGCGGTGTATGTCTCGGGCGGCATGGCGCCCGAGTCGAAGCGCACGCGGGGCACGTCGCGCTTCGGGGCGGGCTCGGGCAGCTCGACAGGCGGGGCCGGGGCGGCCGAGGTCGCGTCGAGCAGCTCGATGCGCGTGACCCACGCGCGTCCGTCGCGCCGGCCCAGCACGATCTCGGGCACGACGAGCACGCTCGTCGCGGCCGATTCGTCGGCGAAGGCGATCGCGCCGAACGCGACGAGCCCGCTGCCGGGCAGTCCCACGCGGTCGTCGACATCGGCGGCGGCGGCGAGCCGACGCCATCCGTCGGCCGCACGCGCGACGCGGTCGGGCCCGGCCGTCTCGATGCGCAGCACCTCGCCGAGGCCGATGATGCCCTCGCCGCGACGCATCCAGAGCAGCGGATGACGCGGATCGAGGCGAGGCACGAGCGGCGCCGTCTCGTCGACCGGGACGGTGCGGACGCGCAGCTTCGTATCGGCGGCCGGCGGCGCCGCGGCATCCGTTCGCGTCACCGGACCAGCCTACGCCGGGCCGGCATCACGGCTCACGCAGCGACGACGTCGACTCCGCGCCAGAACGCGACACGGTCGCGGATCTCCTCGGCGGCCGCCGAGGGCTGGGGGTAGTACCAGGCGGCGTTCGGGTTGCGCTGCCCGTCGACCTCGACGTGGAAGTAGCTGGCGGTGCCCTTCCAGTGGCACACGCTGCGGTTCTCGCTGTCGGCGAAGTACTCGGGCCGGATAGCCTCGCGCGGGAAGTAGTGGTTGCCCTCAACGACGACCGTGTCGTCGGACTCCGCGATGACCGTGCCGTTCCAGATCGCCTTCATGCCCATGTCGTTGCCATTCCTCTCGTGTCATCCTCAGTCAACGTGCCGAGCGCCCGGTTCCATCCCTTTGCATGGGTTTTCACAGGTTTCCGGCAGGTGATGCCCAACTCGGCAAGTCCGGCGCTCACCGCCGTCGCCCAGCGGCCGACCGTAGACTCGCAGCATGACGCGGGCAGACCTCGGCAAGGACCCGCGCGACGTCTCGGCGATGTTCGACCGGGTCGCCGCGCGCTACGACCGCACCAACACGGTGCTCTCGGTCGGTAACGCGACGTTGTGGCGCGCCGCGACCACCAAGGCGGTCGCGCCGAAGCGGGGCGAGAAGATCCTGGATGTCGCGGCCGGCACCGGCACGTCGAGCGCGAGCCTCGCGAAGTCGGGCGCGAGCGTCGTGGCCGCCGACTTCTCGCCGGGCATGATCGAGGAGGGTCGGCGCCGGCAGGCGCACGTGCAGAATCTCGTATTCGTCGAGGCCGACGCGATGGCGCTGCCGTTCGGCGACGACGAGTTCGACGCGGTGACGATCTCGTTCGGCCTGCGCAACGTGAAGGAACCGAAGGTCGCGCTCGCCGAGTTCCTGCGGGTCACGAAGCCGGGCGGGCGCCTCGTCGTGTGCGAGTTCTCGCATCCGCCCGTCGGCATCGTCCGCGCGGGCTACGACTTCTACCAGAAGGTCGTGATGCCGCCGCTCGTCAAGCTGTCGAGCTCGAACGACGACGCGTACGAGTACCTCAACGAGTCGATCAACGCCTGGCCCGACCAGCCCACGCTCGCGGGCTGGATCCGCGAGACCGGGTGGTCGGATGTCGCGTGGCGCAACCTCACGGCCGGCATCGTCGCACTCCACCGCGGGCGCAAGCCGGCGACCGCGGCGGCCGCGTAGGGCGCGAAGCGCCCATATCGGGACCCGCCACGACGGAGTGCGAGCCGGTCCGCGTTCGACAAGCTCGCAGCATCCGCTCGGCTGGCTCTCGGTAGGCTGGGCGACGTGAATCCGAGCCATCCGGTCGTCCGACGTGGGTCGACACTCGCCGCCAACCTCGGCCTCAGCGAGCGGGTGTTCGCCTCCTCGGCCGACCGGGCGATGGCGAGGGCGATCGACGCCGGGCTCGAGCGCGTCGAGTCGGGCCTGGTCGACGAGGTCCACTTCGCCGACACGATCGCCGATGTCGCGGGCCGCTACCTGCTCGAGGCGGGCGGCAAGCGCGTCCGCCCCATGCTGACGCTGCTCACGTCCCAGCTCGGCGCCGGCGTCACCGACGATGTCGTGACCGCGGCGATGGCGATCGAGATCACCCATCTCGGCTCGCTGTACCACGACGACGTGATGGACGATTCCGACCGGCGTCGCGGCGTGCCATCCGCCCAGACGGTGTGGGGCAACTCGGTCGCGATCCTCACGGGAGACCTCCTGTTCGCCCGCGCGAGCCAGCTCATGGCCAAGCTGGGGGAGCGCGCCATCCGCATGCAGGCCGACACCTTCGAGCGGCTGGTGCTCGGCCAGCTCAACGAGACCGTCGGGCCCGACCCCGACGAAGACCCGATCGCGCACTACATCCAGGTGCTCGCCGACAAGACCGGTTCGCTCATCGCGGCGGCTGCGCAGTCGGGCATCGTGTTCTCGAACGCCGACTCCGCGCTCGAGGCGCCGATCATCGCGTTCGGCGAGAAGATCGGCGTCGCGTTCCAGCTCATCGACGACGTCATCGACCTGTCGCCGCAGCCGGAAGAGACCGGCAAGGTGCCCGGCACCGACCTGCGCGCGGGCGTCGTCACCCTGCCGCTGCTGCGCCTCGAAGAGCTGGCGAAGACGGATGCCGCGTCGGCCGACCTGCTCGAACGGATCCGTCGCGATGTGCTGCCGACGCCGGCCGCCGAGGCGGGCGACCCGCTCGACACGAACACGCTCGCGTCTCGCATCGTGCCGTCGCGCGCGACCGTCGACGGCCTCGTCGCCGAGCTGCGCGAGCACGAGGCGACGCGCGCGACGCTCCTCGAGGCGCACCGCTGGGCGCGCGAGGCCGTCGCGGCGCTCGCGCCCGTGCCCGAGGGCAGCGTGAAGAAGGCGCTGACCCGCTTCGCCGACACCATCGTGGAGCGCTCGAGTTGAGCGCGCTCCCGTCCAGTACGGAAGGACCCCTGCCGGTGACGAGGAACAAGCTGCGACTGGCGATCGTGGGCGCCGGGCCCGCGGGCATCTACGCCGCCGACATCCTGCTGAAAGCCGAGCGGCACTTCGACGTGTCGATCGACCTGTTCGACCACCTGCCCGCGCCGTACGGCCTGGTGCGCTACGGCGTCGCCCCCGACCATCCGCGCATCAAGGGCATCATCACGGCCCTCCGCGAGGTGCTCGACCGCGGCGACATCCGCATCTTCGGCAACGTGCGGTTCGGTTCCGACATCACCCTCGAGGACCTCAAGAAGCACTACAACGCCGTGATCTTCGCGACCGGCGCGGTGCGCGACGCGTCGCTGAACATCCCGGGCATCGACCTGCAGGGGTCGTACGGCGCGGCCGACTTCGTCAGCTGGTACGACGGCCACCCCGACTACCCGCGCGAGTGGCCGCTCGAGGCGCAGTCGGTCGGCGTGATCGGCAACGGCAACGTCGCGCTCGACGCCGCGCGCATGCTCGCCAAGCACGCCGACGACCTGCTGCCGACCGAGATCCCGGCGAACGTCTACGAAGGGCTCAAGTCGTCGCCCGTCACCGACGTGCACGTCTTCGGCCGTCGCGGCCCGACCTCGGTGAAGTTCACGCCGCTCGAACTGCGCGAGCTCGGCGAGCTGCGCGACGTCGACATGATCGTCTACGACGAGGACTTCGACTACGACGACGCCGCCCGCGCCGCCGTCGCCGGCAACAAGCAGGTCTTCGTGATCGACAAGGTGCTGCAGCAGTGGCGCAAGCGCGAAACCGGACAGGCCTCGCGCCGACTGCACCTGCACTTCTTCGCCAAGCCGCTCGAGATCGTCGACGACGGCACCGGCCGGGTCGGCGCCATCCGGTACGAGCGCACGGCCCCCGACGGCGAGGGCGGGGTCGTCGGCACCGGCGAGATCCGCGAGATCCCGATCCAGGCGCTCTACCGGGCGGTCGGCTACTACGGTTCGCCGCTGCCCGGCATCCCGTTCGACCGCGAGCTCGGCGTCATCCCGAACCACGAGGGCCAGGTGCTGATCAGCGACCCCGAAACCGGACACTCGCGGCAGATGTACGGCGTGTACGCGACCGGCTGGATCAAGCGGGGCCCGGTCGGGCTCATCGGGCACACGAAGTCCGACGCGATGGAGACGATCAAGCACGTCATCAACGACCTCGGCAACTGGTGGCGGCCCGAGTCGCCGTCCGAGGAGTCGGTGATCGAGATGCTCGAGTCCCGCGGTATCCGCTGGACCGACCTCGACGGATGGCACCGCCTCGACGAGCACGAGCAGGCCCTCGGCAGCGCCGAGGAGCGTGCCCGCGTCAAGGTCGTGCCCCGCGACGAGATGGTCTCGATCTCCCGCGCCGAGCTCTGACAACTGTCAACCCCGAAGCATCCGCCGCCACCCCGGCCTAACGTGGCCGGATGAACTCACCCGCGCAGGACTCCGACGCCCAGGAAGCCCGCCAGCCGACCGTCGCCGACGCGATCGTGGCCCGGCTGGTCGAGTGGGGCGTCGACCGCATCTTCGGCTACGGCGGCGACGGCATCAACGGCGTCATGCTGGCGCTGCGGCGATCGCCGGATGCGCCCGAGTTCGTGCAGGCGCGGCACGAGGAGACGGCCGCGTTCATGGCGGTCGCACATGCGAAGTACACGGGCCGGGTCGGCGTGGTGGCCGCGACGCAGGGGCCCGGCGCCATCCACCTGCTGAACGGGCTGTACGACGCCAAGCTCGACGGGGTGCCCGTGGTCGCGATCGTCGGCCAGCAGGTGCGGACGGTGCTCGGCACCGAGTACCAGCAGGAGGTCGACCTGCTGCGCCTGTTCGCGGATGTCGCGGCGCAGTACGCGACCATGGTCGTGTCACCCGAGCAGGTGCCGGCCGCGATCGACCAGGCGGTGCGCACCGCGCTCGCGACGCGCTCGCCGACGGTCGTGATCGTGCCGCATGACGTGCAGGACGAGCCGGCCGCCGAGCCCGCGGCCGAGCACGGACACCTCACGACGGCGGTCGGCTACCGCTCGCCGCGCGTCCTGCCAGACCCCGGCGAGCTCGAGCGCGCCGCGGCGCTGCTCGCCGAGGCGAAGCGGCCGGTCGTTCTCGTCGGGCAGGGCGCTCGTCGCAGCATCGACGACGTAATCGCGATCGCGGAACGCCTGGGCGCCGCGGTGGTCACGAGCCTGCTCGGCAAGCCGCTCGTCGACGAGTCGCTGCCGTTCGCCGCCGGCACGATGGGGCATCTCGGCACGACCGCGAGCGCCCGGGTGATGGCCGAGTGCGACACGCTGCTCATCGTCGGCTCGAGCGATCCGTGGACGGAGTTCTACCCCGCGCCGGGTCAGGCGCGCGCGGTGCAGATCGACCTCGACGGGCGCGCGATCGGCCGTCGGTACCCCGTCGAGGTCGGGCTGGTGGGCGATGCCGGCGAGACCCTCCGGTTGCTGGCGGTGCGGATGCATCGGACGGAGGTCGACGGATGGCGGCAGCGGGTCGCCGAGCACGTGCGCGACTGGCGGCGCATCGCGGACGCGCGCGCCGAGACATCCGCTGACCCGGTGAACCCCGAGTTCGCGGTGCGCGCACTGAACCAGCACCTGCCCGATGACGCGCTCGTCGCGCTCGATGTCGGCAGCGTCGTCTACTGGTACGCGCGGCAGCTGCGCCTGCCCCAGAACGCCGATGCGCATCTCTGCAGCACGCTCGCGAGCATGGGATGCGGCGTCCCGTACGGGATCGCGGCGAAGCTCGCGTTCCCCGGCCGGCCGGCGGTGGTGCTCGCGGGCGACGGCGGGATGCAGATGACCGGGATCGCCGAGCTCGTGACCGTCGCCGACCGGTGGACGTCGTGGGACGACCCGCGTTTCGTGGTGCTCGTGCTCGACAACGGCGACCTCGCCGAGGTCTCGTGGGAGCAGCGCGAGGTCGAGGGCGAGCCGCGCTTCGCGACCAGCCAGCGGCTGCCGCGGTTCCCGTACGCGCGGTACGCGGAGCTGCTCGGCCTGCGGGGTGAGATCGTCGACACGCCGTCCGATGTGGATGGCGCGTGGCAGCGCGCGTTCGCGGCGGACCGGCCGACCGTGATCCAGCTCGTCAGCGACCGCGATGTTCCACTGCTGCCGCCGCTGCCGCAGGCGCGCGAGGCGCGCGAAACGATGCGCGCCGGGCTCGAGGCGGAGGGCGCCGCGCACGCGCTGGCCCTGTACGACGAGTACGTGCGCATCGAGGGCGAGCCGCCTCGGTCAGCGAAGCATGCGTGACGCCGCCCCGAACGGGGGATGGAGCGAACGCTAGGTGGTGATGTTGACTGACGCGATGCCGACTGGACTTCCGCACGCCGACCCGATTCGGCGTGCGCTGGCTTTCGGCTGACCCGAACCGTTACACAAGGAACCTCATAGATGACCGAGCTCCTGCGCCCGCCCACCCGCCCGGAGCGGATGCAGCGCGTCCTTAGATCAGAGCGGTTTCGCTGGGGGCTCACGATCGCACTTCTTGCCATGCTGGCAGCGGTGCGGTCGGGCTTTCCGTCCGAGCGTGACCAGTATTGGTCGGCGCGGGCAGGGATGGAGCAACTCGCAGGATCATCGATTGCGCGGGCAGATACGTGGAGCTGGTCCGCCGAGGGCACGTGGTACCCGAATTCCCCCGCCTGGAATGTCGTGCTGGGCGCGAGCTGGCAAGGTTTTGGGTACTGGGGGCTGTTCTGGGTCGCGCTCGTCGCGCTGTCCGTTCTCCTCGCATGCGCTGCCATTGCATCCCGGATCGCGGGCGCCCGCGCGCTGCCTACGCTCATCGCGTTCGCGCCCGTGCTGCTCGTCGCGTCGGCAGCGCTCTCCGCGCGAGCGACGGTCGTCGTTCAGGCATCGCTCCTCGCAGCTGCCCTTTTCGCTTGGTGGTGGGGCGGCGTTGGCACGCGACGAAGCACGTTGAACGGCACCGCCACTGTCGCCGTGGCCGGTTTCGCCTTCTCCTTCGTCGGGAACTGGGTGCACCTTTCGTACATGCTGCTCGCTGGCGCCGTCGCGCTGATGTGGGCCGTCGCCTGGTGGCTGTCACCTGGGTTGAGCTCTCTGCAGCGGATCGCGTTCACCGCCGCGGGTGGCATTGGGCTACTCGGAGGTTGCCTTTTGTCGCCCTATGGCGTGGCCCTGACAATGGAGCGTTCCCGAATCGTCGGCGAGATCTGCCGTGGCCTCATCATCGAGTGGACCTCTGTTCTCACCGCAATCCATCTTGGGGAACTCCGCTGGATCCCTGTCGCGGCCGTGGCGGTAACGGTAGCGCTCGGGACGGCATACTGGGTCATTGGGCTCGTGCGACGTGGCGACCGCTTCGCTCCTCGCAGTCGACTCGTTGTGCCACTGGCCATGATCGGGGTGCCCGTCACACTCGCGGGCATCTTCGCCATCCGCTTCCTCGCGGTCGGTCTGCTCCTTCTCCTGCCCGTCATCGCAGCCGCGAGCACGGCCCTCGTTGACGTCATCCACGAACGACAGCGTCTCGGGGGAAGACTCGCGCGTCCAAAACTCGTCGAGTATGCCTCGGGTCATTTCTGGGCAGTGGTGTTCATCGGGATTGCAGCGGTCCTGCTTCCACTTGCGATCATCGCCACCGCCAAGGGTGCGAAGCCGGCGGAAGCTCGGATTGCGGAGCTCCTTCCGGCGCGCTGCTCGCTCTTTTCGGACGCTGCGACGGCAGGGCCGATCATCCTCGCACGTCCCGACGTGAAGGTGTGGCTCGATGGACGGGCGGATTTCTACGGCCGTGAGCACTTGATCGAGGCGAATCGAATCTTCGCAGCCGCCGACCCCGTGCCGGCGGGCGCGGACTGCGTCGTGCTCCCGTTGTCAACCGGCACGGGGGTCGCCTTTCCCGCCATCGCTGCTCTTGACAACGATCCTGAGTGGCAACGCGACGCAGTTCTCGATGGCTACGCCCTGTGGACGCGTCGCTGATCGCCGCGACTGGCCCGATACGCTGCTCCCCATGCCTACCGCGCTCGCGCTTGCACTCGCTGCCGCGTTCGTCGGAGCGATTCTCGGAGCATGGCCGCTTGCGGCGTGGGCTGACGGCTCGATTCACCGCCTGGCGACGTCGCGAATGCCGCTTCGCCGGCTCCGGCTCTGGTCGGCTCTCGCGACCTCCGTCTGTTTCGGAGTCCTCGCCTGGCGTCTGGGCATCGTTCCCGTGCTTCCGGCGGTGCTCGCGCTCGCGGCCGCCGGAGTGGTCCTGTCGATCGTGGATCTCACCGAGCATCGGCTGCCGAATGCCGTGGTGGGCTCCACGACAGCAGCGACCGTCGTGCTGCTCGTCGTCGCCTCGGCCGTAACCGAGGAATGGGCGCGACTCGGATGGGCGCTCGCCGGGGCGCTGGCCATGGCTGCCTTCTACTTGGCACTGGCGGTCGTCTCCCCACGTTCCATGGGGATGGGCGATGTCAAGCTCGCCGTTCCCCTCGGAGGGCTTCTCGGTTGGTTCGGCTTCAACGCCTGGGTCGCCGGGCTTCTCGGCGCATTCGTCGTGGGCGGAATCGTCGCGATGGTCGCGCTCATTTTGCGACGCGTCACGATTCGCGGTTCCCTCCCTTTCGGGCCGTCGATGCTCATTGGGGCTCTACTTGCTGTGGTGACGCTTGCACCGAGCGCCGTATAGAGCGGTGTGGGTTTCCAATTCCTCACGGCATGAATGGCGCAGAATACCGAGCGTGAGGTGGATTGGCGGTTGAAGCGGCGGCGTGTTTCCCCCCAGTTCGGGTGAGCCCCGAAGGGGGGATTGGTCGTCGGGTGAGCAGAGTCGATACCGTCAGCTCGAAGTGCGAACCTCCACATGCCCGCCGCCGGGTTGGATCGCCCGAAAAGGAGGGTCGACGTGATCGGCGGGAGAGCGCTCGCGGACTATAGCAGTCCTCGGATAACGAGATGGTCTCATTGCCCGGCGCCTGCACCCCCATTCGTAGGGAACCCCGAACTGGGGCGTATCCCGCCAGAAGGACGCCCGGCTACGTTCATGAAACCGCTTGCGCGTGTAGGCGGTCCCCAACTCAGTTAGACCCGAAGGGTGCCCATCATGCTCAAGCTCATCACGCAGGCGCAGGCCCGCATCAACTCGCTCAAGGACGAAGAGACCGGCGCCACCGCGACCGAGTACGCGCTCATCATCGGCGTCGCCTCGATCGCCATCGTCGCCGCGCTCGCGCTCATCGCGCCCGCGATCAGCTCCTTCGTTCAGACCGACATCGTCAGCAAGCTCTAGTCGCAGCGCTGCGACGACGTCTGCAGAGTCGCTTCGGCCGCGCCCACCCAGGCGCGGCCGAAGCGTACATATGATCGGAGAGCCCGATGACCCGGCATCGGAAGGAAGACGGCGCTGCTGCCGTCGAATTCGCACTCGTCGTGCCAGTGCTGCTCGTGATCATGCTCGCGATTATCGACCTCGGCTGGGTGTTCAATCAGCAGCTGCGCGTGACTGCGGCCGCCCGAGAGGCGGCTCGAATCATGGCTGTGCATCACGATGATCCGAATGCGAGCACGACCGCGCGGAGCAGGGTTACCGAGGTGGCCGGCTCTTCCACGGTCAGCTTCCCGTCAGTGTGCGGACCAGCTCCCGATGACCAGGTCACGGTGGTCGTGAGTCAGCCGATGGGTGACCTCACGGGGTGGCTTACGGCGCTCGCGCCGAACACGATGGAGGGTCGGGGGAGTATGCGATGCGGTGGTTGAACCGACCCAAACGGGATGAGCGAGGTGCCGTCGCAATTTGGGTGGCGGTTTCGGCTGTGCCACTGCTGGCCGTCGCGGCGCTCGGTGCCGACGTCGGAATGCTCTACTGGGAGAAGGGCCAGCTCCAGAATGGCGCGGATGCGGCCGCGTTGGCTGTCGCACAGAACTGCGGTAGTGACCCGGCGAACTGCACCGGTGAGGCGAACAGCGTCGCGGCCAACTTCGCAGGAACGAATGCGAACGACACCACAGCCGCCTCCGCGCTTTCCGAGTTCGCGGTGATCGGCAACAGCGGCTCGGTCCGCGTTACGACCTCCACGATCGACGATGGGGACGCCACGATCCGGCACCCGTTCGCGTCGGCATTCCTGCCGGGCGTCTGGGAAACCACCGTCCAGGCGACCGCCAAGGCGGAATGGGGCGTGCCCGTTTCGGGACGCACCATCCCGCTCGCGATCGCCGAGTGCGAGCTCACGGAACGGCTGGCGGGGTACGACTTCGACAACCCCACCCGCATTCTCATCAGGAATGATACGAACGCGTCGTGCCCTGGCGGAGGACCAGGGGGTTTCGGTTGGCTTGCAGACGCCGATTGCTCCGTCCAAGTCGCTGACGATGCGATCGTTATCGGCACGACGGGAAACAATGAGGTCGGCACCGGGTGCCCGGCTGGCTTCGCGGAAGATCTCCTCGGCGAAACGGTACTGGTCCCGCTATACGACTTCGCACAGGGCACAGGAAGCAACCCGAACGACCCTGTCCGCTACACCATCTCCCGGTTCGCCGCCTTCACTATCACGGGCGTGAAGACTCGAGGCGGAACAGAGATCTATCTCAACGGACAGGCGCTTCCGCCCACCTTCACTGGAAACGCTCGAGGCATCCAAGGCTATTTCGTTCGTTATGTCGAACTCGGCGAGGCGTTCGAGGTCGGCAACGGACCGAACTACGGCTTGATGGTCGTGCGACTCACCGAATAGTTATCGAAACATGCCTGCGATCTACCCGCAGTTAGGAACCACCTCATGAAGACCCGCATCATCGGCGCAATCGTTGCCCTGCTCTTGGCGGTGGCCGGGGCTTTCGTCCTGGTGAACTACGTGACCGGCGCTGACGCGAGAGCAGCCGACGGAGCCGAACTCGAGGATGTCTACATCGTCGAGACCGAGATCCCTCAGGGTACCGAGGGTGAGCGCATCGGGGAGTTCGTGACGGTGGATCAGCTCCCCGCACGAAACCTCAACGAGGATCGGGTGACTGATCTGGAGTCGCTTGTCGGTCTCGTCGCGCTCGATCCCGTCCTTCCCGGAGAGCAACTGCTCGCCTCGCGCTTCGCGGAGCCCGCAGTCCTCGCTGCACAGGGGGAGATCCCCGTGCCCCAGGGGCTGCAGGAGGTGACGGTCCCGCTTTCCGTGCAGCGCGTCGTGGGCGGCGAGGTACGGCCAGGCGCCACGGTCGGCGTGGTTTACACGACGGCGACCCGGAGCCCATCGGCCACCGAGAGTCTCGCCATCACACAGTTCATGTTCCATCGAATGCTCGTCACTCGCGTGACGCCGGGAAGCACGGTGACGGTCGGCGAGAATGAGTCGACATCGACCGAAGTCAGCACAGTGATGGTGACCTTCGCCGCGACGACGGCCGAGATCGAGAAGCTCGTCTATGCGGCTGAGCAACAGGAGGATGGAAACGGCGGCATCTGGCTGACGCTCGAGCCGGAGTCCGCGGACCCCAACGGATCTGTCTCCCGCAGCGGCGAGAACATCTTCGGGTGACGTCATGACGCCATTCCTGCTGGTAAGCAGATCGACCGACTACCAGGCTCGGGTACGTGAGCTGCTTGGCTCCCGTCTCAGCGTGATCACAGGCGAATTCCTGAGCTTCGGCACAGAGTTCGTGCTCGATATGGTGAACGAGGTTCCGCGGATCGCGTTGCTTGGGCCGGTGCTGAATTTCGAGGAAACGCGGGAGCTCGCCCGCGGGCTGGTCGAGCGCCACCCCGATGTCGGCCTCATCGTCGTGCGCGAGCAGCGAGCCGACCTTGAGGACTGGGTCGACGAACTCTCCATTCACGCTGTGCTGAGCCCGCTCGCGAGCGATCAAGTAACTACAGAACTTTTCGATCGGCTCGCCGATTGGCTTGTTGCGAATGGTCGCGCGGAGCGGGCCGACTTCGATATCCCGCTATCTGAGGAAACGGATCTCCAGTCGAATTCGGGCGTTGTCGAATCCGGGCCGGATGTCGACACAATGCTCGACGCCTCCAGTGAGAGCGTCGCGTCGGATCGCCAAGAGGATTCTTCCGGGGAGGCCGAGCCCGAGCCCGAAGGGGAGAGCGACACCTCGAGCAGCGAGCCCGAGTGGCTCTTTCCGCCGCTGCCTCCCGGGGAGCGGAGCGAGGCGATCGCCGTCGTCGCCCCGAAGGGCGGCCAGGGCAAGTCGACGCTTGCCATCAATCTGGCTACAGGTCTCGCAGGCGTCACTCCGAACTCAGTCGTCCTCGTGGACGCGGACTTGCAGTTCGGTGACGTCAGCGTTGCACTCGCCCTTGAGCCGACGCACACGATCGTGGATGCCGTCGCACCTGAGGCCGCAGACGAGCTGGTCCTGAAGACGACGCTCACGCATCACTCCGCCGGGTTCTTCGTCGTGGCAAGCGCGCCCTCTCCCGAACTCGGCGACGGGGTCGAGCCCCACGACGTAAGTCGTCTCATTGAACGCCTCCGGGGCGTGTTCCGTTACGTGATCGTCGACACCACCCCCGGGCTCGGCGAGCACACGCTCAACGTGCTCGAGCATGTCACCGACGCTGTATTCGTCACCAACATGGCGGTCGCAAGTCTTCGAGCGCTTCGCGCCGAGCTGTCCCTACTGGCCACGCTGGGGTTGATGCCTGCGAACCGACACGTCGTGCTGAACTTCAGTGACCGGATGGCGGGCCTCACGGTGAAGGACGCTGCGGCGATCATCGGTGCACCGATCGATGTCGAGGTGCCGCGATCACCCTCTGTCGTGCTCGCGAGCAATCGCGGCCGACCTCTGATCCATGACGATCCTCGCGACCCCGCCGCGCGGGCCCTACGCGAGATCATCGCCAGGATCGCTCGGGACGAGCTTCCGAAGCGTTCCCGAACCACACGAAGGAGGCGAGTCCTTGAGCCTCAATGATCGACTCAGGGCCATCCGCACGTCTACGTCGACGGGTACCGAGCATCCGCCGGTGCTGGAGCCGTCGATGCCGCTCGAGCTGCATCCTCCAGTTGAGCAGCCGCGGCTCTTCCAACCTGATGATGACGGGCATCCGGCGCTCATCTTGACTTCGTCGACCGATGTGCCCGCGGCAACGTTGCTGGCCGACCGGCCGCGAACCGAATCCGTTTCCACGTTCGATGCCCTTGCGCCGGTGAAAGAGAAGGCGGCTGAGGAGCTGTTCGGTCGCATCGGCGCCCGGCTGAATGACCCCAGCCTCACCGAGGAACAGCTCCACGACATCGCCCGGGCGGAGCTTGCCGAGATCGTCGCGGGTGAGCAGCTCGCGTTGACTACTGCCGAGCGAAACCGCCTAATCGACGAGATTGGGGCTGATGTCCTCGGCTACGGCCCGCTCGAGCCGCTCTTGGCGGACACGTCAGTGACCGAGATCATGGTGAACCGCCACGACCAGATCTACATCGAGCGCAATGGACGTCTCTTCGAATCGGCTTTGCGCTTCACGAGCGAGGCACAGCTGCGGCGTGTGATCGAACGGATTGTGGCGAAGGTCGGCCGACGCATCGACGAGTCATCGCCGCTGGTCGATGCTCGGCTCGAAGACGGCTCCCGCGTCAACGCTGTGATCCCGCCGCTCGCGGTCAATGGCGCATCGTTGACGATTCGGAAGTTCGCGAGCACGCCGTTCACTGTCGAGGATCTCGTCGGCTTCGGAACCCTCACGCGCGAGTCCGCGACGGTTCTCGACGCCGCCGTCCGAGCGAAGCTGAACATCTTGGTGTCCGGCGGTACGGGTACCGGTAAGACCACGTTGCTCAACGTTCTCTCCGCTTTCATCCCCGCCGACGAGCGCATCATCACGATCGAGGATGCCGTCGAACTCCAGTTGCAGCAGAACCACGTCGTGCGCCTCGAGTCCCGACCGCCCAACATCGAAGGTCGAGGTGAGATCAGTATCCGCGACCTCGTCCGCAACTCACTACGCATGCGCCCGGACCGTATCGTCGTCGGCGAGGTCCGCGGTGCAGAGAGCCTCGACATGCTACAAGCGATGAACACCGGTCATGAGGGATCCATCTCGACCGTGCACGCGAATTCCCCGCGCGACGCCGTATCGCGCATGGAGACTCTGGTGCTCATGGCGGGAATGGATCTGCCGCTTCGCGCGATCCGCGAGCAGATCGCTTCCGCCATCGACATCATCGTGCAGATTGGGCGCCATAAGGACGGAGTACGTCGCGTCACCCATGTCACCGAGGTGCATGGCATGGAGGGTGACATCATCACGCTTCAGGACGCGTTCTCGTTCGACTATGGTCGGGGCTTCGATTCGGAAGGTCGGCTGCTCGGTCGTCTCGAGCCGACGGGCGTCCGGCCGCGATTCGCAGAACGCATCGCCGACCACGGCATCCAACTTCCCATGTCGCTGTTCCACCTTCCACGCACGGGGCTCATCGGGGAGATACTGTGACGCCACTGCTCCTCATCGCCGGCATGGTTGTGAGCCTGCTCGCAGCTCTGGTGGTCGTCTTTTTCGTAATTGCGCCGCCGGCTCCGCGCATCGCCGCAGACCGTCGCACTGCACCCGGTGTGGAGCGCATTTCGTTTCTGCGTCACGCATCCAATCGTGCGACCGGGGCGGTCGACGAGGCGTTTGCGAAGGGTCGCGCTCGGCTCTTCGGCGAACAGGAACTCGAACTGGCGGGTATCAAGGCGACTCCCTCCCAGTTCGCCATCTATGTTGCGTCGGCGGCCTGCGTGCTCGCGCTCTTCGGTGCGGTACTGGGCCTGCTCAACGGATCGGCAGTGTTGCTCGCTCTGCTATTCGCGATTCTCGCGCCAGTCGTTGCCAAGATCGTTCTCATCGTCCGAACGAGCTCGCGCCGCGCGAAGTTCGCGGATCAGATCGATGACACTGTACAGCTCCTCGCAGGCGGACTTCGCGCCGGGCACGGATTCTCACGCACCGTCGCGGCGGTCGCCGCTGAAGCAGATGCACCGATGGGTGAGGAACTGGCGCGCGTGGTGAACGAGGCCCGACTCGGGCGGCCGCTTCCTCAGGCCCTCACCGTCGTGGCCCAGCGGATGCGCAGCGTCGACTTCGAATGGGTCGCCCAAGCGGTGGCGATCAACGCCGAGACGGGCGGCAACCTCGCAGAGGTGTTGGACCAGGTCGGCCGTACCATCCGCGAGCGCAACGAGATCCGGCGCCAAGTTCGGGCATTGAGTGCCGAAGGCAGACTGTCCGGCATCATTCTCATCGCCTTGCCCGTCTTCGTGTTCTTCGCTCTGATGTTCCTTCAGCCGGCGTACGTTTCCGTCTTTTTCACGAACATCATCGGCACCATTGCGCTCGTCGTGGCGTTCCTTCTGCTTATCGTCGGCAGCCTCTGGATGAATGCAGCCGTGAAAGTGAAGTTCTGATGCAAGCTTCGACGGTCATCGTCTGGGTAGGAATTGCCGCCACCGTCCTCGGCGCCGCAGCTTTCGTGTTCCTGCTGTTTCCGGGACGGCGAACGACAACAGACGAGTCTGTCGAGGTTGGGGGCGTGGTAGTCCAGCAACCTTCGAACGGTCGCTCGCTTGTCGCTGCCGCACCGCAGGGCTATATCGGGTGGCTCGACCGTCAGATCGTCCTTGCCGGCCGCCCTCCGGCAGTGACCGTGGGAAGCATTCTGAAATGGAAGGTCCTTCTCGGCCTCGGCGGCGCGTTGATCGGCACTCTCGTCGTCCTCGCTGACGCTCATCCCCTGCGAATCCTGCTCGCGATGGCCGGCACCCTGATGCTGTTCTTCGTACCGGATGTCCGCATCAACAGCCGGGCGCATGATCGTCAGGAGAAGATCGGGCGGGCTCTCCCCGACACGCTCGATCAGATGACGATCGCGGTCGAGGCGGGCCTCGGTTTCGACGCCGCAATGGCGAAGGCCGCACGGGGAGGGGATGGGCCACTTGCCGAGGAACTCGTTCGTGTGCTGCAGGACATGAGTCTTGGCCGCACTCGGCGCGATTCATTCCACGAGCTCGAGCAACGGACGAATGTCGAGGAGTTGCGCCGATTCGTGCGCGCCGTCGTTCAAGCCGACGCCTACGGCATTGCAATCGGTGACGTACTGCGAGTGCAGGCGAGTGAGATGCGCCTGAAGCGACGGCAGCGCGCCGAGGAACAGGCGCAGAAGATCGCGGTGAAGATCATTTTCCCTCTCGTGTTCTGCCTGCTTCCCGTCCTCTTCATCGTCGTCCTGACACCGGCCATCCTCGATATCGTGGGCACGCTCTTTCTGAGCTGAAGCTGGGTCGCAGTTCATCGCCGCGTAGGCTGTCCGCGGGGGACATGTGGACTGGCGACCTGATGTGCTCGGCGAGGGGTTCGAGCGTCTGACGCTGCCGCTGGAGTCTGATGACGAGGGACAGGTCGAAGCGACGCTAGTGCGGCATCGGTCCGCGGCGGACCAGCCACCTGCGCCCCGCCGATGGCGGTGGCCGTGGGAACCCGAGCCTGAGCCGAGGCGCGAGCCCGCGGCATCCGGGTGTGATGTGCTCTACGTGCACGGGTGGAGCGACTACTTCTTCAACGCCGAGCTCGCTCGGTTCTGGACCGATGCGGGGGCCCGGTTCTTCGCGCTCGACCTGCGAAAGTACGGACGGAGCCTGCGTGAGTGGCAGACGCCGGGGTACGTGACTGATCTAGCGACCTACGACGAGGACATCGAGTCGGCGCTGGCCGTGATCGGACAGGCGGAAGACGAGGGCGAACCGGAGCGGGTTTCGAGAGGGCCCCGCGGCGGCCTCCCCAACCTCCACGACGGCGGTCCAGAGAGCCCGCCCGAGCGGCCCCTCATCCTGCTCGGGCACTCGACGGGCGGGCTGGTCCTCAGCCTGTGGGCGGCGCGCAACCCCGGGCGGGCGGCGGCGGTCGTCCTGAACAGCCCGTGGCTCGAGTTCCAGTTGCGGGGGATCGGGCGGCAGGCAGTGGCGCCGATGATCGAGTTCCGCGCGCGGCTCGACCCGATGGGGCCGTTGCCGAACGTCGACCTCGGGTTCTACACGCGGTCCATCGCGAAGGAGCTCGACGGGGAGTGGGAGTACGACCACCGGTGGCGGCCAGACCGGGGGTTCGCGACGCATCCGGCGTGGCTCACCGCCATCCTCGCCGGGCATGCGGCCATCGCGAATGGCATCGACGTGGGCGCGCCCGTGCTGACGCTGCTGTCGGCCAGGTCGACGCTGCTGCCGCGGTGGGATGACGCGATGCTCGAGACCGACATCGTGCTCGTCGTCGACGACATCGCCCAGCGCTCGCTCAACCTCGGACGCGAGGTCACCGTCGTGCGCATCGATGGCGCCCTGCACGACGTGTTCCTGTCGCGCGAGCCGGCGCGCGCAGCGGCGTACGCCGCGATCACGCGGTGGCTCGAGGGCTACGTGCCCCGCGTCAGCGGAAGTTGACGAACTGCAGGTCGACGTCGAGGTCGGCCGCCTTCAGCAGGCGGATGGTCTCCTGCAGGTCGTCGCGGCTCTTCGACGAGACGCGCAGCTCGTCGCCCTGGATCTGCGACTTCACCGTCTTCGGCGCCTCGTCACGGATGATCTTGCCGATCTTCTTCGCGTTCTCCTGCGAGATGCCGTTCTTCAGGGCGATCTCGATGCGGAACTCCTTGCCCGACGCATACGGCTCACCCGAGTCGAGCGACTTCAGCGAGATGCCGCGCTTGATGAACTTCGACTGCACCACGTCGAGGACGGCCTTGACGCGCTCCTCCGACGTGGCCTTCAGCAGGATCTTCTCGCCCGACCATTCGACCGACGCGCCGACGCCCTTGAAGTCGTAGCGCTGCTCGACCTCCTTGCGGGCCTGGTTGACCGCGTTCTCGGCCTCCATCTTGTCGACCTTGCTCACGATGTCGAACGTCGAATCTGCCATGCGGGTCAGTCTAGCGAGGGGCCCAACGGGGTGGCGCCGAAAGGACATGATGGAACAGACCCGCGAGGAGGCTCCGATGTCACGTGATCTCGACGCCGACGTGATCGTCGTCGGTGCGGGTCTCGCCGGGTTGCGCTGCGCTGCGCGGCTCGCCCAGGCAGGGCGCAGCGTGCTCGTCCTCGAGGCTGAGGAGGTCGTCGGCGGGCGGCAGCGCACCGACCGCGTCGACGGGTTCCTGCTCGACCGTGGGTTCCAGGTGCTCAATCCCGCCTACCCGGCGGTCGGGCGGTGGGTGGATGTCGCGGCGCTCCGTCTGCAGCGGTTCCCCGTGGGCGTGCGCGTGCGACGCGACCACGGCGTCGCCGAGCTCGTCGATCCACGCCGTCACCCCGGCCGCATCCCGTCGATGCTGGCGAGCGGACTGGTCGGACCGCGCGACCTCGTCGCGCTCACCAGGTGGGTGCTTCCGGTGCTGGCGAGACCGCGAGCGGTCATCGACGGCGCCGACCGTCCGCTGCGGGGCGGCTGGGACCGGGTCGGACTGCGCGGTCCGCTGCGCACCGAGGTGCTCGAGCCGTTCCTCGCCGGCGTGCTGGCCGACGGCGACGGCTCGACGTCCGACGCTTTCGCGAGGCTGCTGATGCGGATGTTCCTGCTCGGCTCGCCGGGCGTGCCCGAGGAGGGGATCGCGGCGCTCCCGGCGCAGCTGGCGAGTGCCGCGCGTGCGGCAGGCGCCGACCTCCGCCTCGGAGCGCGCGTGCGAGGCATCCGGTCGGGCGCGGGCGCGCGTGTGGAGGTCGACGTGCGCGGCGCCGACACCATGTCGGCGCGCGCCGTCGTGATCGCGGTGGGGCCCGACGCAGTCGCCGATCTGCTCGAGATCCCCGCACCGGCGACGAAGGGCCTGCAGACCTGGTGGTTCGCCACCGACACGGCGCCCGCGACATCTGCCCTGCTCGCCGTCGACGGCCGCCGGCGCGGGCCGATCGTCAACACGGTCGTCATGTCGCACACCGCGCCGACGTACGCGCCGCCCGGCCGCCACCTCATCGAGGCCACGTGCCTGCTGCCGTACCCCTCGGGGGGCGACGCGCCGCAGGAGCGCGACGTCCGCCGGCAGCTCGCCGACATCTGGGGCGCCGATGCCGCCCCGTGGGAGCTGCTGCGGCGCGACGACATCCCGCACGCGCTGCCCGCCCAGCCACCCGCGCTCCGGACGACCAGCCCGGCGCGCGTCGGCGAGGGCGTCTACGTCGCCGGGGACCACCGCGACACGGCGTCGATCCAAGGCGCGCTGGTATCTGGCGATCGCGTCGGAAGCGCCGTGCTGGCCGGCCTCGGCGGGAGCGGCCAGCCCCGCTGAGGGCGGGACTCGCGACACCGATCCGCGGCTACTCGACCGACGAGGATGCCTCGGCGCGACGGCCCGGTACCGAAGTACCGGGCCGCCGCGCGAAGGAAGAGGTTTCCGCCCGGGTCAGCGGAGCCAGAGCGTCGTCTCCGCCGGAACCACGGCCGGGTCGGCCTGCCGCCCGCTCGCGAGCACCACCTCCAGGTCGGCGAGGCCGTCGGGCAGGGTGACGGGGGCGGAGCCGAAGTTCGTCACCACGGTCCATCCGCCCGGCCGCTGGAACGCCAGCAGGTCGGGGTCGGCGACCTCGATCCACGCGAGCTTCTCCGCACCCTGCAGCTCGTGCCGCAGCGCGAGCGCGCGCCGGTACATCGACAGCGTCGAGTCGGGGTCGCCCGCCTGCACGTCGACCGCGTACTGCGCGAACCACGCCGGCTGCGGCAGGTGCGATGCCGCGGTCGGCCCGAACCCGAACGACGGCGCGCCGGCGACCCACGGCAGCGGCACGCGACATCCGTCTCGCCCGACCTCGACGCCCGCGTTGCGGAAGAACGTCGGGTCCTGCCGCTCCGAGTCGGGGATCTCGCCGACCTCGGCGAGCCCGAGCTCCTCGCCCTGGTAGAGGTACGCGCTGCCCGGCAGGCCGAGCAGGAACAGCGTGGCCGCCCGCGCCCGGCGCAGGCCGAGCTCCGCGTCGACCTCGGCGGGCGAGCCGCCGCGCAGCAGCCAGTCCTTGCCGACGTCGCCCTCGAAGCTCCCGTCCGACGGCAGCCCGTACCGGGTCGCGTGCCGCACCACGTCGTGGTTCGAGAACACCCACGTGTTCGACGAACCAGTCTCGGCCGAGAACGCCATGTTGCGGTCGACGATCTCGTGGAACTCCGCGGCCGAGAAGTTCGCCCGCAGCAGGTCGAAGTTGAACGCCTGCCCGAGGCTGGTCGGCGCCGCGTACCGGTGGCGGCGCGTCGGCTCGACCCAGGCCTCCGCGACCGCGATGCGGGGCGGGTCGTACTCGTCGAACACCGCACGCCACTCGGCGTAGATCTCGTCGAGCTCCTCGCGGTCCCACAGCGGGTGCGAGCCGTCGGTCGAGAGCTTCGTCGCCTCGAGCTCGGCGTGCGAGCGCAGCGGGTACGTCAGGTCCTTCGCGAGGCCGTGCGCGACATCCACTCGGAAGCCGTCGACGCCCCGGTCGGACCAGAACCGCAGCGTGCGCAGGAAGTCGTCGCGCACCTCGCGGTTCGCCCAGTTCAGGTCGGGCTGCTCGGGCGCGAAGAGGTGCAGGTAGAACTGACCGTCGCCGACGGGCTGCCACGCCGACCCGCCGAAGATCGACTGCCAGTCGCTCGGCGGCTCCGTGCCATCCGGCCCCTCGCCGTCACGGAAGATGTAGCGGTCGCGCGCCGCCGAACCGCGCGGCGACGCGAGCGCCTCGCGGAACCACTCGTGCCGGTTCGACGAGTGGTTCGGCACGATGTCGGCGATGAGGCGGATGCCGGCGGCGTGCAGCGCCGCGACCATCTCGTCGAACTCGGCGAGCGTGCCGATCTTCGGGTCGACGTCGCGGTAGTCGTCGACGTCGTACCCGCCGTCGGCCAGCGCCGACGGGTAGAAGGGCGAGAGCCACACCGCGTCGACGCCGAGCTCGACGAGGTACGGCACCCGCGAAGTGATCCCGCGAAGGTCGCCGATGCCGTCGCCGTTCGCGTCGGCGAAGCTGCGCGGATAGATCTGGTACACGGCGGCTTGACGCCACCAGTTCGGGTCGGCGGCGAGCACGGTTCCGGCGTCGAGGGTCGACAGGCGGGCAGCGGTCATGCGGTGATGGTTCCTCTCGAAGGATGGGGATGGTTCGTGCGAGCGGATGCCGCGAGGTGCGCGCCTTCGCGGCATCCGTGCACCTTACTTGATGGATCCTCGCGTCACGCCGGAGATGACCCAGCGCTGCGAGAAGATGTAGATGATCAGCAACGGAGCCATCGCCATGAGGTACGACGCGAAGGCGACCGTGTAGTCGACGTTGAACTGGCCCTGGAACACGTACTGCACGAGCGGCAGCGTGCGCGAGGCCGGGTCGGTCAGCACCACGAGGGGCATGATGAAGTCGTTCCACGCCCACACGCACGTGAGGATGCCCACCGTCGCGTTCATCGGCATGAGCAGCGGGAAGATGACCTGCCAGAAGACCCGCCACGTGCCGGCTCCGTCCACCCGGGCCGCTTCCTCGAGCTCGATCGGGATCGAGCGGATGTACGCGGTGTAGATGAAGATGTTCAGCGACAGGCCGTAGATCGTGTACAGGATGATCAGTCCGCCCGGATTGTCCATGCCGAGCAGCGCCGTCTGCTTCACGAGCGGCAGCATGATGATCGGGAACGGGATGAACAGCGCCGCCAGCAAGTAGAAGAACACGCCCTTGAAGAACGGGCGGTGCAGGTTGCGGGCGATGCCGTAGGCGACGACCGAGCTCGTCAGCAGGGTGAAGATCACCGAGCCGACCGTGATGAAGGCGGTGTTCGCGAGTGCCTGCGGGGAGTTGGTGCGCTCCCACGCCTCGGCGAAGTTGCCCAGGTTGATCGGGTTCGGCCACTCGAAGCCGGTGCCCCCGGCGAGCTGGTCGGGTGTCTTCAGGGCGACGACCAGGGCGAGGTAGAGCGGGATGAGCACCGTGAGCGAGCAGACCGCGATCAGCGCGGTCGCCCACCAGTTGATGCGGCGGGTGTCGTCGTCGGAGCCCCGGGCTCGACGGACCTGGCCCGTGCCCTCCTCGGGCAGGGCCTCGGCGGCCTGGGCCGCCGTGGTGGTTGTGGTGGTCATCAGAATTCGGCCTCTCTGCGCTGAAGGACCCGGAACTGGAAGAGGGACACGACCGTGATCACGATGAAGAAGATCACCGCGTTGGCCGTCTGGTAGGCGAACTCGCCGCCCGAGAAGCCGCCCTTGAAGATGAGCAGGGTGACCGATTCGGTCGAGGTGCCTGGTCCGCCGTTCGTCAGGGCGACGACGGGGTCGAACACCTGCAGGAAGCTCTTCATGCTGAGCACCACGTTGATGGTGAAGAAGGCGCCGATGAGCGGGAAGGTGATCGAGCGGAACTGCCGCCATGCGCCCGCGCCGTCAATGGACGCCGCCTCGTAGAGCTCCTGCGGGATGGTCTGCAGTCCCGACAGGTAGATGATGATCGCGAACGCGCACGCCTGCCACACCGCCAGCACGACGATCGTCGTCCACGCCCACTCGGGGCTGGTGAGGATGTTGTCGCGGAACACCGGGATGCCCGAGAGGATCTTCGGCAGCGAGTTCGAGAAGAGGAACTGGAACACGTAGCCGATGACGAGGATCGCGAGCACGTACGGGACGAAGTAGACGCCCCGGAAGAAGTTCCGGCCGACGATCTTCGCGTTCAGGCCGAGCGCGATCGCGAGCGAGATGACGTTCGTCAGGATCGTCGCGACGATCGCGAACAGGAACGTGAATCCGTAGGCCTGAAGCACGCGCTCGTCGCCGAACAGGTTGGCGTAGTTCGACAGGCCTACGAAGTTCCATGCGCCGTACCCGGCGTAGTTCGTGAGGCTGAAGAAGATGCCGACGAGCACGGGCAGGGTGTGGAAGGCGGCGAACGCGATCACGGCCGGCCAGACCATCCAGTAGTAGGCGGGCAGCGCCCGCTTCGAGGCGGTGCGGGTCCGCGGCGCCCGTTCGGCACCGCGTCCGCCCGTCGACGACCGTGTCGCCTGGGTCAGGGTGCTCATGTCAGTCCTCCGTCACGGGGATCGTGCGAGCGGCGACCTTCGCCCACTCGCGGTCGAGGGTGGCGAGCGCCTCCTCCGGCTCGCCGGTGAACAGGGCCTGCTGCACCGTCGCGTCCAGCGGGATGCCCGGCGGCACCTGGTGGTCGATGAAGCCCGTGATCCGGCCCTCCACGAACCACGGCGCGACCGACTGGATCACAGGTTCGTCGCTGAGCTCGGCGCCCTCGACCGAGGGGATCATGTTCTGCGACGCCGCGAACTCGGTGATCACGTCCTTTTGGAAGAGGTACTCGATGAAGCGCATCGCCTCTTCGCTCTTCGGCGCGTCCTTGCCCATCGTGACGACGACGTCGACGCCGGAGACGAGCAGGCGGTCGTCGGGCTCGTCGGTCGGGTACGGGAAGATCCCGAGGTTGATGTCCTCGTTCACGCCCGTGATCGGGTTCACCGCCCAGATGCCCTGCATGTACATGGCGGCGTCGCCGTTCGCGAATGCGGCGTTGCCGTCGTCGTACGTGCGGCCGCGATAGCCCTCCTGCGCGTAGGAGTACAGCTGGGCCTGCCGGTCGAGCACCTCGGCGTAGTCCTTCTCGAACGACACCGACGAGTCGGGGCCGACGTTCTCGCCCTCCTCGCGCATCTGTTCGAAGAAGCCGTCCTGCGCCGGATAGGCGCCCAGCCCGTTGAACGACGGCAGGGTGGTCCACGCGTCGCCGAGCGTGCCGTAGATCGGCGTGATCCCGGCGGCCTGCAGCTGCTCGCACACCTCGATCAGCTCGTCGAAGGTCTCGGGGACCTCGAGCCCCTGCTCCTCGAAGATGTCGACGTTGTAGATGATGCCGTCGGCGTTGTTGACGTAGCCGAGCCCGTTCACCTCGTCGCGGTAGGTGCCGAGGTCGGCGAGGATCTCCTGCACCGCCGGGTTGATCGTCTCGAGCACGGGGTCGCCTGAGAAGTCGTGGAAGACGCCGGCCTGCGCGAGTCGGCCGTAGTTGCCGTTGGCGTTCAGGGTGATGACATCCGGGACGGCGTCCTTCACGAGCAGCGTGCGAATCAGGGTGTCGGCGTCCGCCACCTGGTTCTGCACCACGTCGATGTCGGGGTTCCCCGCCTCGAAGTCGGCGATGATCTGCTCGAAGTCCTCGAGCGCCTCGCCCTTGAACTGGAAGAAGTCGAGCTTCACGCGGCCGTCGTCGCCGCCGCTGCCGGCGCATCCGGCGAGCCCGAGGCTCGCGGCGGTGGCCACGGCGACGGATGCAACGGCGAGCGCTCGCCGTCGCCTGGTGCGACGCCTCCGGTGGGGGTGCGAGCGTATGGGATGGTCCGTCATGATGCGCCTCCTTGCGCGTCGGATGGTGCGGTGATCGGTCGTGGGATCAGGCGGGAGTGAGTTCGAGCAGCACGAGCTGCCCGGGGAAGAGCACGGGGGCCTGGACGCCCACCGTGCCGAGCTGGCGGCCCGACAGCGTGATCGGCTGCTCGGCCCAGGGCAGCGCCGACTGGCCGGGGCCGTCGGCGATGCTGCCCGCGACGACGCGCACCGAGTACCGGCGGTCGGGTGCGAGGCCCGGCAGCGTGAAGCGGCCAGGCGGGTACGTCACGCTGGTCGTCACCTGCGTGAAGGTGAAGAGCGCGGATGCCGCGTCGGGCGCGACCACGCCGCGGACATCGGTCGTGGCATCCGGGGTGTCGCCATGGACGAGCGCGCCCGAGTGGATCAGGTCGCGATAGTGCTTGTGGCGGTCCACCCAGGCGCGGACGCGATCGAGCCCGGCGTCGTCGAGGCGGGTGAGGTTCCACTCGATGCCGAAGTGCCCGAACAGGGCGACCCCGGCACTGAGGTCGAGGGTGACCCGCCGATGCGTGGAGTGCACCTTCGGGCTGGTCAGGTGCGCACCCATGATCTCGGTCGGCACGAGCAGCCCGGTGTACTTCTGGATCTGCAGGCGCTCGATCGGGTCGAGGGTGTCGCTCGTCCAGACGCGATCGGTGTGCTCGAGGATCCCGAGGTCGACGCGGGCGCCGCCCGAGGCGCACGACTCGATCTCGAGGCCGGGGTGGCGGCGCTTGAGTTCGGCGAGCAGGCGGTAGAGCGCGGCGACGTTCTCGTGCACGCGCGCCCGGCCGGTGTCGGCGGCGCCGGCCTCGAGCAGGTCGCGGTTGTGGTCCCACTTGAGGTAGGCGATGTCGTACTCGGCGAGCAGCGCGTCGAGTCGGTCGAGCAGGTACTGCCATGCCTCGGGGTGCGCGAGGTCGAGCACGTACTGCTGCCGTGCGGGCACGGGCAGCTCGTCGCGGCCGCGGAGGATCCAGTCGGGGTGCTCGCGCGCCAGGTCGCTGTCGAGGTTGACCATCTCGGGCTCGACCCACAGGCCGAACTCCATGCCGAGACCGCGGACGCGCTCGATGAGCGGACCGAGCCCGTCGGGCCAGACGTCGGCGTCGACGTACCAGTCGCCGAGACCGGCGGTGTCGTCGCGGCGGCCGCGGAACCATCCGTCGTCGAGCACGAAGCGTTCGACGCCGACGCGCGCCGCCCGCTCGGCGAGTTCGGTGAGCGTGCCGAGGTCGTGGTTGAAGTACACGGCCTCCCACGTGTTGAGCGTGACGGGCCGAGGGCGACGCGGATGCTGCGGCCGGGCGCGGAGCTCGTCGTGGAACCGCTTCGACAGCTCGTTGAGTCCGTCGCCCCAGGAGCCGATCGCCCAGGGCGTAGTGTACGTTTCGCCCTCGGCGAGCTCGATCTCGCCGGGTGCGAGCAGTTCGCCCGCGCTGAGGAACGCCTCGCCGGTCGGCGTGCGCTCGGCGAGCAGGCGGTGGTTGCCGCTCCAGGCGGTGTGCACCGCGTACACGAGTCCGCGTTCGAAGCCGAAGCCCGTGCGGCCCGCGGCGAGCAGCAGGCTGGCGTCGGCGCCGGGGCGGCCGCGGCGGCTCTCGCGCACGTGCGAGCCGATCGTGAAGGCGTGGCGCTGGGGGCTGCGCTCGCGGAGGTGCCGCCCGGTCGTGTCGAGCAGTTCGTCGAGGTCGCGGGGGAGGGGGAAGGTGGGGGCGAGAGCGGTGAGCGCGTACGGCTCGGCCGCGCGGTTCTCGATGGTGATCCGCTGGCGGAGGAGGCCGGCATCGGTCAGGCGCAGCTCGATGGTCGCGGCGAGGCCGGCCGCGGCATCCGTCGCCTGGATCGTCGCGGAGGCGCCGTCGACTTCGAACGCGTCGGCGACGAGCTTGGTGGAGAAGTGGCGGCCGCCGCGATGGCCTTCGAGACCGGGGGTGCCGAGCCATCCCGAGGACTCCTGGGGAATCAGGGTGAGTGGCGCGGGAACGTCGAGGCCGCCCGAGACGCGCTGGGGGACTGCCGCGAGGCCGAGCGCGGCCAGCTCGTCTGGAGTGAGGTCGCCCAGGTCGGGGCCCCACGCGACGATCACCGGCAGGGGTGCGTGCCGGGCGTCGAGGACGACGCTGGTGCCGCCATTGCGCAGGTGGACGAGCTCGGTGCCGCGGTGCATGTGTTATTTCTACGACGGAAAGAACCACGTTGTCAATCCCCTTGATCCGGGATGAACCACCCGATTGCGTGGTGATATTCATGCCATGATGAAACGAATCGTTTCTGGAGGCATCGATGGCTCAGGTCGAATTGGGGGACTCGGCACGCGAACTCGCGCGGGAGGTCCTGATCCACGGGCCCATCTCGCGGGCCGAGCTCGGCCGCCGCCTCGGGCTCTCCCCGGCGAGTCTCACCCGCCTGTCGAAGCCGTTCCTCGACCGCGGGCTCTTCGTCGAAGCACCCGAGCTCGTGCAGGGCGCGACCGGGCGCCCCGCCCGCCCGCTCGACGTCGCCGTCGACGCCCGGCGCTTCGTCGGCATCAAGCTGAGCGGCGAGGCGGCGCATGGCGTGCTCACCGACCTGCGCGCGAGTGCGCTCGCGCTCCATTCACGCGCCCTGCCGGCGCGCGACCCCGGTCTCGTCGTCGAGACCCTCGCCGAGGTCGTCGCGGCACTCCGCACCGACGGGGTGCGACTCGCCGGGATCGGCGTGAGCGTCGGCGGCAACGTCGCCGACCAGCGCGTCGTGACCCGGGCGCCCTTCCTCGGATGGCGCGACGTCGCGCTCGCCGACCTGCTCGAGGCCCGCCTCGGCGTTCCCGTCGACGTCGAGAACGACGTCACGGCACTCACCACCGCCGAGCAGTGGTTCGGCCCGGCGCGCGGCGAGCACGCGTTCGCCGTCGTCACCGTCGGCGCCGGCGTCGGCTACGGCCTCGTCATGCACGACCGGGTCGTCACCACGCGCGACACCGGCCTCGGCCTCGGCGGCCACCTGCCGCTCGACCCCAGCGGGCCGCTCTGCATGGACGGGCACCGGGGCTGCGCCACCGCGATGCTGTCGATCCCGAGCATCTGCGCGCAGGTCGGCATCGCGCTCGGTCGCGAGATCGGCTACGACGAGGTCCTCGAGCTGGCCGCCTCGCACCATCCGCTCGCCTCATCGGTGACGGATGCCGCGGGGCGCGCGCTCGGCCGCATGATGGCGTACATCGCCAACCTCACGATGGTCGACACGATCGTGCTCTCGGGCGAGGGCGTCGGCCTGTGGGATGTCGCGGCCGACGCGGCGCGCTCGGCGCTCGCCGGCGACCGCGATCCCGAGGCGTCGGAGGTCGTCGTGCACGTCGACCGGACCGGCTTCGACTCGTGGGCCCGCGGCGCCGCGGCGGTCGCGATCCAGGGCGGCCTCGCGCGCCTACGCCTGGGGTCGCTGGTCGAGTAGCCGCGCGCCTCGCCACCCCTCGCCTCGCCACCCCTCGTCATTCCTGCGAGTCCCGCGTTTCTGCGGTGCACCCGCAGAAACCCGGGATTCGAGGATGGGGACGGGCACGCTGGTCGCTCGCTTCGCGCTTGCGCCTCGCCACCCTCGCGAGTTCCGCGTTTGTGCGGGTGCACCCGCCGAATCCCGGGATTCGACGATGGGGACGGGCAGGGTGGTCGCTCGACTCGCGCTCGGGCCTCTCGCCACCTTCGCGAGTTCCGCGTTTCTGTGGGTGCACCCGCAGAAACACGGGATTCGCGGATGGTGTGGCCCCGCCCGGGCGGGCGGGGCGATGGGGCGCGTCAGGACTCGGGCGGGCGGGCCGTCGAGGAGCGCACGCGCAGCTCGAAGGGCAACGGCGTGGCCGCGGGAGGCGCGGCATCCGGACCCGGCTCGAGCTGCTCCATCAGGATCTCGACCGCCTTCTCGCCCTGACCGCGCGGGAACTGCGCGACCGTCGAGAGGCCGAAGAAGTCGGAGAGGTCGTAGTCGTCGATGCCGACGATCGACACGTCGCGCGGCACGACCATGCCGAGATCGCGTGCGGCGAGGATGCAGCCGATCGCCATCTCGTCGGACGCCGCGAAGATCGCCGTCGGCCGGTCGTGCGGCCGCCCGAGCAGCTGCTTCGCCGCGTGGTACCCGCCCGCGATCGTGAAGTCGGCCGGCGCGAACAGCGACGGATCGGGCTCGACGCCGACCTCGCGCAACGCGGCCTCGTAACCGAGGCGCCGGTTCGTGGGCAGGTGGAAGTCGAGGTCGAACGCGAGGTCGCCGCCGATGTGCCCGATGCGGCGGTGGCCGAGCCCGACGAGGTGCTCGGTCGCGAGGCGCGCCACCGCGACGTCGTCGATCGTGAGCGTGCGAACGCCGGGGATCGGGCCGCCGACGCCGACGAGCGGCTTGCCGAGGTCGTGCAACCGCTCGACCTCGTGCTCGGTGAGCTCGAGCGACACCGCGATCACGGCGTCGACCCGCTGCCGCAGCAGGAAGTGCTCGAACACGCTCGAACGCTCGCGCCCGTCGCCCGAGAGGTTGTACAGCGTGAGGTCGTACCCGTGCCGGAGCAGCGCCTGCTGCGCCCCCTCGAGCACCGACGAGAAGAACCAGCGGTTCAGGAACGGGATGACGACGCCGATGTTGCGCGTGCGGCCCGACGCGAGGCTCGAGGCGTTGGAGGAGACGACGTACCCGAGCTGCGCCGCGGCATCCTCGACCTTCGCCTTCGACGCCGGCGAGACGTGACCACGCCCGCTCAGCGCGCGCGACACCGTCGCGGTGGAGACCCCCGCGAGCTTGGCCACCTCATCGATGCCGACCATGTTCCCTCGCACCTCGCAGGCGGCTCGGGATCGGCCGCGCGACGTTCGATCCTATCGCCGTGCGGAGTGGCGCATTGCCGTGTCCCACGTTGTGGGGTAGGAAAGCAGAGTTCCAGGGTGGGCCTTTCGGGGGGCCTGGCTTGCCCGCGAAACGTGTGACGAAGGGAATCGACGCGTGAAGTGGGTCAAGCGGATCGCCGTGGGACTCGTGGTGGTGTTCGCCCTGTTCTACATGGTCACCCGCCCCGAGGATGCCGCCGGCGCGGTGCAGGGTGCGTTCGCCGCCGTCTGGGGCGGCGTCGAAGCGGTCGGCCGGTTCTTCACCTCGCTGGCCTCGGCCTGAGCCGGGCGAGCGGAGCGGAAGCGGACGGATCGGGCGGAGCGGCGTCGGGGACGGGATCGACCGGGTGACGGGAGGCGGAACGTGAGCGCGAACGCGAGGAGCCTCTTCGACCCGCGGGTCGAGCGCTTCCTGATCGCCGACGAGGGCGAGGTGATCGTCGACGAGGTCGCCAAGCACTGGGCCGCGATCGTGAAGCCCGTGCTCGAGCTCGTCGCGGCGGTGCCGCTGCTCGTGCTGGCGTTCGTGGTGCCGCCGCAGGTCTGGTGGCTGCCCGCGCTGGCCGCCGTGGTGCTCGCGGTGCACGGGTTCTGGCGCATCCTGCAGGCGCAGATGGACCGGTTCGTGATCACCAACATGCGCGTGTTCCGGGTGCACGGCATCCTGACGCAGAACATCGCCACCATGCCGCTCGCGCGAATCCTCGACATCTCGGTGCACCGGCCCATCGTCGGCCGTATCTTCGGCTTCGGCCACTTCATCTTCGAGTCGGCGGCGCAGACGCAGGGCCTCAAGGAGATCCGCTACGTGGGCGATCCCAACGAGCGCGACCTCACCATCCAGCGCGTGATCGCGCGCGCCGGCCTGCGCGGGCCCGTGCGGCCGAACGGCAGCCCGGCGAACACGGGAACGCAGCCGCTGACGATCGCGCCGCCTCCTCCGCCCCCACGCGGGGCGTTCGCCGAGGACGACGACGGCACGGGCGAGACCGTTCCCGAGCGCCGCGGCCCCAACGACACCCAGCCGATCTACCGCGGCTGACCGGCTCCGAGCCATCCGGCCGCCTCGATTTCTCGCCACGCGCCCGCATGGGTATCCTTGTGTGGCCCCCGGTCGCGTGAGGAACGTGGTCGGGTGTACGGCGAGTTACCCAAGCGGCCAAAGGGATCTGACTGTAAATCAGCTGTCATCGACTTCGGGGGTTCGAATCCCTCACTCGCCACGTTGTGATGTCTCAGGACATCGTGAACGGCTGAACCCGCGGATGACGCGGGTTCAGCCGTATTTCGTTGCGGGTTGGTAGGTCCGTTCGGGGTCGATTCGGTGTTCGCTGAGGATGGTGCCGTCGGGGTCGATGACGGTCGCTCGGGTGTTGTGGATGAGCACGATGACGTCGGTGCCGGCGTGGGGTCGGCCGATGCCCAGGTGCAGCATCCGGTTCGCGTAGCGCAGTGAGACCTTCCCGCCGGGGTCGACGCGGTCGTAGCGGACCCGCCACAGGTTCGGGTCCTCCGGTGCGGTCGGGGTGGCTTTCGGGATCAGCTCGTACGCGAACGCCGGGGTGCGCCGGTTGATCGACCGGTGCGGGCGCTGCTGGTTGTAGTAGTCGCGGAAGCCGTCGAGCACGTCCTGCAGCTCCTCGATCGTCGCGGCGGGGGCGCGGCTGGTACGCGGCCTCGCCGTCCTCGAGCCACCGATGATGCAGTTTGTGCACGAGCGTTTTGGACACCCCGTACCGGGCGGCGACCTGCCCGTAGGAGAGCCCTTGCACGGTCACGGCTTTGATCAGCAGCTCGTACTTGCCCACCGTTCACGATGTCTTGAGACATCCCGCCGCCGACCACCCAGCCGTTCACGATGTCTTGAGACACCCGTTCACGATGTCCTGAAACCAGACACCTCACTCGCCACGTTGTGAAGCCCCGGTTCCCGCCGGGGCTTCCGTCGGTCTCGGGGCGACTGTGCCTGCGGCGTGAAGCGGATGGCGCGACTCGCGCCCGCCCGCGCGAACGGCGTCACGCACTGCGCCCGCCGGTTCCGCGCGGCTAGCGTGGGAGCATGACCGATCTCGCCGGCCCCGCGGCATCCGCCGACCTGCTCGCCATCGCCCGCCGCATCGGCACGACCGTCGCGGAGACCGCGCTCGAGGAGCGCCGCCGCGGCATCTCGATCGAGGCGACCAAGTCGTCGCCCGTCGACGTCGTCACGGCGGTCGATCGCGACACCGAGGCGCGCATCCGCTCCCTGATCCTCGACGCGCGGCCCGACGACGGCATCTTCGGCGAGGAGGACGAGACGCACGTCGGCACGTCGGGGCTGAACTGGGTCGTCGACCCGATCGACGGCACGGTCAACCTGCTGTACGACATCCCCGCCTGGGCGGTGAGCATCGCGGTCGTCGACGGGCCGCCCGACCCGCTGCACTGGCACGCGCTCGCGGGCGTCGTCGTGAACCCCGTCACCGGCGAGGTGTTCGAGGCGTCGCGGGGCGGCGGCGCTCGCCTCGGCGACCGGGAGCTGCGCGTGAACGACGACGTCGAGCTCTCGAAGGCGCTCGTCGGCACCGGGTTCGGGTACGCCTCGGAGCGACGCCGCACGCAGGCCGAGGTGCTGCTGAAGGTGCTGCCGCGGGTCCGCGACATCCGCCGCATCGGATCGGCCGCGCTCGACCTCAGCGCCATCGCGGCCGGCCGGCTCGACGCCTTCTACGAGCGCGGGCTCAACCCGTGGGATCACGCGGCGGGCGCCCTGATCGTGCGCGAGGCGGGCGGCCGGGTCGGCGGCATCGACGGCGGGCCCGAGAGCGGCGAGCTGCTGGTGGCGGCGGCGCCGTCGGTGTACGACGAGCTCACCGCACTGCTGCTGGAGTCGGGGGCGGCGGCCGGCTGAGCCGTCGGCCCTGCTCCACAGGCCGACACACCACGTGGCGAAGACGCCATCGACCGGTTACGCTTTATCGATCCGTTACCTCGGCCACGAGCTGAGCGAGCAGCCCCCAGTCCCGCCCAACCCGAGCGAAAGCCCCCACGTGCCCGAGTTCCCCCTCGTGCCCGACCATTCAGCGCCAGGCACCCATGATCGCGTGCGATCAGAGCGTCCGCTGACTCGCCGCGAGTTGCGGGAGCGCGCCGCCACCACCCAGCCGGCCGAGCCGGCCGACCGTCGGGTCGGCCCGGGTTCGGCCGCCGCCGTTTCCGGGGGCATGTCGTTCGAGTCGTATCTGCCGGCGCGCGGTTCCGAGGCCGTCGGCAGCGGGCGAGCGGATGGCACGGGGCCGGTGGATGGCACCGGGCGGTCGGAAGGCACGGGGCCGCTGCGTCCGCGCGAGCGCCGCGAGGCGGCGCCGGCCGCCCCGGCTGCATCTGCCGCTCCCGCTGCTGAGGCCCGGCGGACCGGCCGCCGCGCCGCGGTCGCGCCTGCACAGGCGTACGTCGCCGAGCCGGGCGTCGCGCCGTCGTCAGCCTCCGCCCCGGGTGTGACGCCATCCGCGGCGCGCACTCCGCAGCGCCGTCCCGAACCCGCGCCGGTCGATGGGGCAGACGCGCGCCGGATCACGGACGAGCGGCCGGCCCCCACGAGGCGCTCGGCGCAGCCGGTGCGTCCGACACCGGGTGGGCGCCCGACGCAGGGGTATGCCCCGGCTGGGTCCGCGCCGCGCGAGCACGGCGCACGTACCGATGCATCGGGCGCACTGCGGCCCGGCCGTCCCGATCAGTCCGCTTCCGCCGAGCCGCCGGTTCACGAGCGGCGCGCCCGCGCCGAGCAGCAGGCTCGCGTCGAGCAGCAGGCACGCATGGAGCAGCAGGCAGGCGGCGATCAGCGCGCCCGTCTGGAGCAGCAGGCTCGCGCCGAGCAGCAGGCCCTCGTGCAGCGGCAGGCCCGGGTCGATCAAGCTCATGTCGAGCAGCCGGCCCGCGATGGGCAGCCGGCCCCCATCCAGCAGCGCGGCCGCATCGAGCCCGAGGACGGCCCCGGTCAGTCGCCGCGGCACCCCCGGGCTGGGAGGCCCGAGGCTGACGGCCGACCTGCCCCCCGCGCCCGAGCGGGCGAGCCCACGGCACGCGACCGGCATTCGCCGTCAGATCGGTCGGCGCCCGCCGACCCGCGACGCTCCATCGCCGGAACGCCCATCGCCGGAGCGCCCGTCGGCGGAGCGCCCGTCGGCGGAGCGCCGATCTCCGGACCGCCTTCCGCCGATGGCCGCGCACCGCTCCCGTCGCAGCTGCAGACTCCGGCACTCCATCCCGGCGAGCGGCGTGGCCAGACCATCGGGTCAGGGCGCCCGCAGCCGAACGCACCGCACCCGGGCCGCCGCCGTGAGGACCGCTCGGGGGTGCGTCCCGAGGACCTGCGTCCGACCGAGCGCGATCTGCGCGCCGAGTCCGCCGACGACTTCGCCGCGATGCTCGCGGCCGCGGCCGGCGCCGACGCCGCCGCACCCGCCGGACTCGAGTTCCGCGAGGTCGAGCCCCGACCCTCGAAACCCACCCGCACCTCGCTCGGCCGCGGCGGGGCATCGGGCAGCGACCGAGCCGCGCGCCGCGCGATCGCTGCGGCCGCCATGGGCGGGTCGAGTGGCGCAGGGGCTGCGCGCCCGGCCGGCGCCGCGGCATCCGCTTCGAAGCCGGCACCCGGGCGGTCGCTGCGCCGAGCGGTCTCGACCCGCGTGGTGAGCACGATCGCGATGGGCTTCGCCGCCATGCTCGCGGTCGCGACATCCGTACCGTCGCTTTCACTGCTCTCGCCGCAGGACGTGCAGGCGATGGCGCTCAGCAACACCACAGTGGCGACGATCGACGGCCAGCGCGTCGAGATCGCCGGCGGCACGCTCGCCGCGTCGGTCGACCGCGAGGGGTACCAGCACCAAAGCATCGAGGAGTACGCGCGAGCGGCGGGCATCCGCCCCGAGGCGACCTTCACGAACAACCCGCTCGGCACGATCCAGTGGCCCTTCGCGGTCGGCGTGCACATCGGCGACCGCTTCGGGTACCGCAACTGCGCGGGCTGCTCGGTCAACCACCGCGGGCAGGACTTCAACCCGGGCCTCGGCGCCCAGATCCAGTCGATCGCCGACGGCACCGTCTCGGTCTCGACCGACTCGGGCGGCTCGCTCGGTGTCGTCATGATGATCGACCACGAGATCGACGGCGAGACCGTCACGAGCGTCTACGCGCACATGGAGACCGGCTCCCGCCGCTTCGCGGTCGGCGACCGTGTCGAGGTCGGCGACGTCGTCGGCACCACCGGCAACACGGGCATGTCCACGGGCCCGCACCTGCACTTCGAGATCCGCCTCGGCGGCGTAAACGGCACGCACGTCGACCCGCTCGAGTGGCTCTGGGCCAACACGAACTGATCCCCAGCCGGGCGGCGCGCGCCGCGCCGCGTTCACGTGTGCCCCGGCACGACGCGCCTTCGCGCGCGCCCCGGCATGAAGCGCATGAGGGTCCGCTCCGCGGGCGCCACCGTCCGGTCATGGCGCAGATCCTCCTGCGTTTCTCCACAGATCCATCCCGATTCCCGAGCTGATGCCGTGACCGCGACAGACTCGGACCCGTGTCCGCCGTCGCCGCCCACCTCCGATCCCGCAGCGGAGTCCTTCCGTACCGCGCCCTCGAGCGCGCCGGATTCGACCGGAAGGCGGTGCGCGCCGCTGTGCGAAGCGGCTCCATCGAGCGGGTGCGCAACGGATGGTTCGCCGTGCCCGACGCGCAACCCGACATCGTGCGCGCCGTCCGAGTCGGCGGAACCGCGACGGCGACGACCGTCGCCCGTCTGCACGGGCTTTGGGTGCATGACGACGGCAAGCTGCACGTGCGCGTCCGCCACTCGACCGGTCGGCTCTCCTCGCCAGGCGATCGCCGCATCCCACTCGATCGCGCGGTGCACGGCGTGTGCGTGCACTACAGCAGCCACGGCGGGCTCGACCAACCGCGTGACCCGCTCGGGTTCGCCCTCGCCGAGATGTTCGCCTGCACCGACGACGATTCAGTGCTCGCCGCGATCGACTCGGCCCTCGAATGCGGAACGCTGCAGCCAGGGCACCTCGACTTCATTCGCGAGCGGATGCCGCGATCGCGGCGCTCGCTCGTCGATCGCGCCGCGTTCGACGCCCAGTCGGGCCTCGAGACGAGGGTCCGCCTGCTGCTGCGATCGCGCCGGATCCGGTTCCGCGCCAGGCGCACATCGCCGGCGCCGGCACGGTCGACTTCCTCGTGGGGGAGCGCCTCGTCATCGAGGTCGACGGGCGCGCATTCCATACCGGCGCGGCGTTCGAGGAGGACCGGCGATGCGATTTCGAGCTCGTGATGCGCGGGTACCTGGTGTTGCGGCTCAGTCATCGGCAGGTCATCGACGACTGGGAGCGGACGCGCGCGGGCATCCTCGCGCTCGTCGCCCGCGGTAGCCACCGGTGGGCCGGCCGCGGACCGTTCTCGCCAGAGCTGCCGGCGTCGGCGCTCCGCGAGCCGGCGCGCGTCGAGAACGCATGAAGATCCGGTCGCCCGGTCCCTGAACGCCCGTCATCCGCGGATTCTCATGCGCTCGAGTCATCCGCGTGCGGCGAGCAGGAAGCCGCGGTCGCGCCGAACGCATGAGAATCCGGTCGACGGGTCGTGTAGCGAGCGCGATAGGCGGATTCTCATGCGTTCGTGCCGCGGCTCGGAGGGCGAAAGGGAGTCGTATGCCCGCGAACGCATGAGAATCCGGCACATGCCTGCCTGAGAGGCGGCATGCCCGGGATTCTCATGCGTTCGTGCGGCGAGCGGATGGCGCGGGGGAGCGCCGCCCTACGCGCGCAGCCAGGCGGTGGTATCGGCCGGCAGGACGCCGTCGGACACATCCGCGCTCGCGAGCAGCAGCTCGCCCGCCGGCAGCGGCACGTCGGAGGAACCCGTGTTCGCAATGACGAGCACCTCGCCGTTGCGGAACGCGAGCACGCCGTCGGCATCGCCGCGCGCGGGCGCCACCCACTCGACCGCGCCGGTGGCCAGCGCGTGCGAACGGCGGCCGCGGAGCGCCGCGCGGTACAGCTCGAGCGTGGAGCCGTCGACCCCGCGCTGACGGTCTCGCGCGAACGACGCCCACGATGCGGGCTGCGGCAGCCACGAGGCATCCGTCGGCCCGAAGCCGTACGAGGGGCGGTCGCTCTCCCACGGGATCGGCACGCGGCATCCGTCGCGCCCGTAGCGCTCGCCGTTCGTGCGGAACCACGTCGGGTCCTGGCGAGCGTCGTCGGGCAGGTCGATCGCCTCGGGCAGCCCGAGCTCCTCACCCTGGTAGAGGTACGCCGACCCGGGCAGCGCGAGCATGAGCGCGGTCGCGGCGCGCGCGCGGCGCAGGCCCACCTCGGGGTCGGGCAGTCCCGGCGTGCGCGGCCCGATGCCGTGGCCCTGCAGGTTCTCGGACGTCAGCGCGAGGCGTGAGGCGTGCCGCACCACGTCGTGGTTGGAGAGGACCCAGGTGGATGGCGCGCCCACCGCGCCGAACGCGTCGAGCGACGCGTCGATCACGCGGCGGAGGGCTGCGGCATCCCACGGCGTCTCGAGGTAGGCGAAGTTGAACGCCTGGTGCATCTCGTCGGGGCGCACCCACTTGGCGACCCGCGGGAGCGGGTCGACCCAGGCCTCGGCGGCGAGGATGCGCTCGCCGGGGTACTCGTCGAGCAGCGCGCGCCAGTCGCGGTAGATCTCGTGCACGCCGTCCTGGCCCCAGTAGGGAGCGCCGTCGCCCTGGTCGTGGATCTCGGGCTCGAGCGGGACGCCCTCCTCGATGAGCGCGTGGCTCGCGCCGCCCATGCTGCCGCCCTCGGCGGGCGGGGTCCAGTCGGGCAGGCCGTCGGCCTTGACCATGCCGTGCGCCACGTCGACGCGGAAGCCGTCGACGCCGCGGTCGAGCCAGAAGCGGAGGATACGGCGGAACTCCTCGCGGACCTCCTCGTTGGTCCAGTCGAAGTCGGGCTGCGAGCTGTCGAAGATGTGCAGGTACCACTGGCCCGGCGTGCCGTCGGCCTCGGTGACGCGGGTCCAGGCCGGTCCGCCGAAGACCGACTCCCAGTTGTTCGGCGGCTCGTCGCCGCCGGGGCCGCGACCGTCGCGGAACAGGTAGCGCGCCCGGGCAGCGCTGCCGGGGGGCCCCGCCAGCGCCTCCTGGAACCAGACGTGCTGGTCGGAGGAGTGGTTCGGCACGAGGTCGACGATGACCTTCAGGCCGAGCCGGTGCGCCTCGGCGAGCATGTCGTCGAAGTCGGCGAGCGTGCCGAAGCGAGGGTCGACGTCGCAGTAGTCGGCGACGTCGTAGCCGGCGTCCTTCTGGGGCGACGTGTAGAACGGCGAGAGCCAGATCGCGTCGATGCCGAGGTCGGCGAGCTCCGGCAGGCGCGAGCGGATGCCGGCGAGATCGCCCATGCCGTCGCCGTTCGCGTCGGCGAAGGAGCGGGGGTAGATCTGGTAGATCGCGGCGGTGCGCCACCATTCGGAAGTCATGCGGTAACCCTAGGTCAATCTGAAAGCGTTTGCAGATGCAGGCGACCGGCACAGGGCCGGTGAACCGGTATCGATCGGATAACGCCGAGTTGTCAACTCGACGAGAAGAGGGTATACCTGAAACCGCTTGCATTCACATTGCGGGCACATCCACACGGAAGAACGGCCTTTCGAGCACGGTGCGCAGTTCCCAGAAGCGGAACGGGGCAGCGTCCCCCACCAGGCGAAGGCGCCGGTCTCACGCACACTGAGAAGGGCACACACCAATGCGGGTGAACACCAAGAGCCTCCTCGCGGCCGGCGCTGTCGCCGTCGTCGCGACGCTCGGCCTCGCGAGCTGCGCGAGCGGCAACAGCGAAGGCGACAACAGCGCGGCCGACGGCGGCACGCTCACGGTCTGGGTCGACGCCGAGCGCGTCGACGCGCTGAAGGGCGCGGCCGAGGCCTACACCGAGGAGACGGGCGTCGAGGTCGAGATCGTCGGCAAGGACAACTCCACGATCAAGGACGACTTCATCCAGCAGGTTCCGACCGGCGAGGGCCCCGACATCACCATGGGCGCCCACGACTGGCTGGGCGAGCTCTCGACCAACGGCGTCGTGGCGCCGCTCGAGCTCGGCGACTCCGCCGCCGACTACCTCGACGTCGCGATCAACGCGGCCACCTACGAGGGCACCGTCTACATGCTCCCCTACGCGGTCGAGAACATCGCCGTGCTGCGCAACGCCGACCTCGTCCCCGAGGCCGCGACGAGCTTCGACGACATGATCGCCAAGGGCCAGGCCGCCGGCCTCACCCAGCCGTTCGTGGTCGAGCAGGGCGCCGAGGGCAACCCGTACCACCTGTACCCGTTCCAGACGGCGTTCGGCGCCCCGGTGTTCGGCTCGAACGACGAGGGCTACGACCCCACCGACCTGCAGCTCGGCAACGAGGGCGGCGTCCAGTTCGCGCAGTGGCTCGGCACGCAGGGCAAGACCGGCACCGGCGTCTTCAACACCGACATCGACGGTGACATCGCCAAGCAGGCCTTCCTCGACGGCACCGCCGCGTTCTGGCTGACCGGCCCGTGGAACGTGGGCGCGGCGCTCGACGGCGGCGTGAACGTCGCGATCGACCCGGTCCCGAGCCCGACCGGTGAGGTCGCCTCGCCGTTCGCCGGCGTCAAGGGCTTCTTCGTCTCGTCCGAGTCGGAGAACAAGGTCGCCGCGAACGACTTCCTCGTGAACTACATCGGCACCGAGGATGTGCAGCTCGACCTCTTCGAGGCCGGCAACATCCTGCCCGCGCTCTCGGCCGCCGCCGAGTCCGCCTCGAGCGACCCGATCATCGAGGGCTTCGCCACCGTGGGTGCCGACGCCGTCCCGATGCCCGCCATCCCGGCCATGGGTTCGGTCTGGCAGTACTGGGGCATCGCCGAGGCCGCGATCATCAACGGCGAGGACCCGGTCGCGACCTGGAACAAGCTCGCCACCGACGTCCAGTCGGCGATCGACGCAGGCTGACGCCTGACGCTCCGGGCCGGATGCCGCGACGCATCCGGCCCGGAGCACTCGCGTATCCACGAAGCGTTCACGAGAAGAGCGAGCGAATGAGCACCACGACGGACGAGGACGTCACGGCCGAGACCACGCCGACGTCGCCCGAGACGCCGCCCACGAAACGGCAACGCCGCGCGGCGGCCATCGCGGATGCCGCGTCCGGCGGTGTCCGCACCATCCTGATCAAGCTGCTGCTGCTCGGCATCGTCGACGCGATCGCGGTCTACGCGATCTTCGTCCTCGCGCTGCAGCAGGACTGGCTGATCCTCGGCGTCGTGGCGGTCGTCACGGCGATCGTCAACTGGATCTACTTCTCGCGGAAGAAGCTGCCGGCGAAGTACCTCACGCCGGGCGTCATCTTCCTCGTGCTGTTCCAGGTGTTCGTGCTGGTCTACACCGGCTACATCGCGTTCACCAACTACGGCACCGGGCACAACGGCTCCAAGGAGCAGGCGGTCAGCTCGCTGATGGCGGCCTCGCTCGAGCGCGTGCCCGACTCGCCGACCTACCAGGTCACGGTCGTCGACCAGCTCGGCACGCTCGGCCTGCTCGTCACCGACCCCGACGGCGAGGTGAGCGTCGGCACCACCGAGCAGCCCCTGCAGGAGGTCGACGGCGCCGAGCTCGACAACGGCAAGGCCGTCGCGGTCGACGGCTGGACCACGCTGAGCTTCCAGGAGGTCATCGCCCGCACCGACGAGATCACCGAGCTCGCGGTGCCGTTCTCCGACGACCCGAACGACGGCGCCATCCGCACCCCCGACGGATCGAGCGGCTACCTCTACACGTCGACGCTCGAGTACGACGAGGCCGCCGGCACCATGACCGACCTCACCACGGGCACGGTCTACACCGACATCGGCACGGGTGCCTTCGTCGCCGAGGACGGCGAGGAGCTGCGCCCCGGCTGGCAGATCACGGTCGGCTTCGACAACTTCGTCCGAGCGGTGACCGACACACGCCTGGCGGGCCCGCTCGTCTACGTCACACTGTGGACGTTCGCGTTCGCGCTCATCTCGGTCGCGACCACGTTCTTCCTCGGTCTCTTCCTCGCGCTCGTCTTCAACGACCTGCGCATGCGCGGCCGAAAGTACTACCGCGTCGCGATGATCCTCCCGTACGCGATCCCGTCGTTCCTCTCGGCGCTGGTCTGGGCGGGCATGATGAACGAGAGCTTCGGCTTCATCAACCAGGTGATCTTCGGCGGCGCCTCCATCCCGTGGCTGACCGACCCGTTCATGGCGAAGATCTCGGTGCTCATCGTGAACCTGTGGCTGGGCTTCCCGTACATGTTCCTCATCTGCACGGGCGCGATGCAGTCGATCCCCGACGACGTGAACGAGGCCGCGACCGTCGACGGCGCGTCGCCGTGGCAGACGTTCCGCCTCATCAAGCTGCCTCTGCTGCTCGTGAGCGTGGCGCCGCTGCTGATCGCGTCGTTCGCGTTCAACTTCAACAACTTCAACGTCATCTACATGTTGACGAACGGCGGGCCGCGCGACACCGGCGCGCCGATCCCGGTCGGCTACACCGACATCCTGATCTCGATGGTCTACAAGGTGGCGTTCACCGGCCAGAACCGCGACTACGGCCTCGCGGCGGCGTACTCGATCATCATCTTCATCGTGGTCGCGGTGATCTCGATCATCGCGTTCCGCCGCACCAAGTCGCTCGAGGAGATCAACTGATGGCTGACCAGCAGGGGACGGTTCCCGGCACCCAGACCGGACTCCTCGCCGGCGAGCTGCGCGAACAGCGCGTCGCCGTTCGCGCGGGCGGCGACCCCGAACTCGAGCGCGAAGCGCCGGTCAAGCGCCCGTTCTCGTTCGGGCGCTGGTTCAAGGCGACCGGATGGCGCCACCTCGTCGGCATCGTCGTCGTCGTGTTCGCACTGTTCCCGATCGTGTTCGTCGTCTCGTCGTCGCTGAACCCGAACGGCACGCTGACCGGGTCGAACGCCCTGTTCTCGCAGATTGGCTTGGACGCGTACGCGCGGATCCTGACGAACCCCGACGTGCCGTTCACGAACTGGTTCGCCAACACCCTGATCATCGCCGGCGTCACCGCCATCCTGACCGTGTTCCTCGGCGCGCTCGCGGCGTACTCGTTCTCGCGCATGCGGTTCACCGGCCGGCGCTTCGGGCTCATCACGATCGTCGTGGTGCAGATGTTCCCGCAGATGCTCGCGGTCGTGGCGATCTTCCTCGTGATGAGCGCGATCAGCGACTGGTTCCCGGCGATCGGCCTGAACACGCACATCGGCCTGATCATGGTGTACCTGGGCGGTGCGCTCGGCGTGAACACCTACCTCATGTACGGGTACTTCAACACGATCCCCGCCTCGATCGACGAGGCTGCGAAGATCGACGGCGCCGGCCACGCGCGCATCTTCTTCACGATCATCCTGCGACTGGTCGCGCCGATCCTCGCGGTCGTCGCGCTGCTCTCGTTCATCTTCTCGGTGAACGAGTACGTCGTCGCGTCGGTGATCCTGATCGACTCCGAGAACCAGACGCTCGCGGTGGGCCTGACCAAGCTCGTGTCGAACCCCCGCTACGCGGACTGGGCGGCGTTCTCGGCGGGCGCCGTGATCGCGGCGCTCCCGGTGGTGCTGCTGTTCCTCTACCTGCAGAAGTACATCGTGGGCGGGCTCTCGGCGGGCGCGGTGAAGTAGCCCCGGTTCCCCTCGATGACGGATGCCGCGCGCGGAGCTCCCGCGTCGCGGCATCCGTCGTCTCAGCGGCACGTGCCCGCACGTCACCCGCGCGCAACCCGCGACCGCTAGCATGACCCCGCCCCGCCCCGCACCCCCGACCCGATGGAGTCTTCCGTGGACGCCCCCGCCCCTGCCCCGAGTCCTGCGCACGTGCCCGCGCCCGACGCAGCATCCGCATCAGCTCCTCCCATCGCACCGGCCCCGCCGGCGCCGCCGGCTCCGCCGCTCGTCGGAGGGGCACCCGCGCCGGGGGCGTGGTCGGCCACCGCCTACGGACCGCCTCTGGTCGCTCCCGCGCCGGCCTCCGTCACGACCTGGACGCCGCCCGTCGCACCACCGCAGAACGTGCTCGCGTGGGTCTCGTTCGGCCTCGGGCTCGGCGCCTTCATGATGGGCCTCGTCACCTCGATCCCCGCGATCATCCTCGGCCACATCGCGCGCCGGCAGATCCGCGAGCGCGGCGAGCAGGGCTCGGGGGCGGCGCTCACCGGCCTCATCTCGGGGTACGTGTTCACCGCGCTGTGGGTGCTCGGCATCGCGGCGTACGTGCTCTTCTTCGTTGTGCTCTTCGCGGCCGCTGGAGCGTCCTCGGGCTTCGGTTCGAGCATCTGACACCCGATTTCATGCACGCGCTCGGCGGTGATATCCTCGTGTGGTTGCCGTGAGAGCGGCACCTGCCCCGATAGCTCAGTGGTAGAGCACTTCCATGGTAAGGAAGGGGTCGTCAGTTCAATCCTGACTCGGGGCTCTGGTTCCTCCGGCTGCGCCGGAGAAGCCTCGCGGCGGGGTAGCTCAGGTGGTTAGAGCACACGGCTCATAATCGTGGTGTCGCGGGTTCGAGTCCCGCCCTCGCTACAAGAAGGCCGGTTGGTCTGAGATTCCCGGCATCTGGCCTGCGCGCGATCTGGCGTGCGCGCAATCGGGTCGCCGGTTCTGCACGGGCGCGGCATGATCGACCCGTGGGTTCACTCCTCGACGCCATGGCCACTCGCACGTGCTCACTTTGCGGCGAGACCGGAGGCACGCGAATGGTGATCGCGAGCGCATGGGCGGACCGTTCCACCCGTTCGTCGCTCGGATGATCCCGCCGCTGGAGAAGAACTTCGAGCAGTTCACCGCCGACCTGAAGAGGGCAGCGGAAGCCGCCGCATCCTGAGGATCGACCGCGATCGACGTGCGGGAGATCGGCGCGATCTCTGGCGCGGTCGTCTCGACCCCATCCTGAGCCCGCGACGGCGCGGAGCACGCGGCAGGGCACGCCCGACGGAGCGTGCCCTGCTTGCTCGGCAGGATCAGCAGTGCGTCGCGTCGTTGCCGTCGATCGAGGCGAGCAGCGATCCGAGCCCGCCGAGGCCGTCGACGCCGAACGCGCGTGCGACGTTGCCGAGTCCGAGCCGCGGCTCCTCCTGCGCGCTGCTGTGGGCACCGAGACCGCCGTCCGAGCGGGCAGCCTGCGACGAGACCACGCCCCAGCAGTTCGTGCCGTCCGGGGCGGCCGTGGGCGCAGCCATCGCGGGCGTGGCGGTGGCGAACGTGGCCGTCAGAGCCACGGCCCCGGCGATGGCGAGAGAGCGGACATGCATGGGTTCCTCCGATCCTCATCGGCGGCGTCGTCGCCGCCTACTACGAGGTGTTCGATACGCGACGGCCGTCCGGATTGGTCGCGATCGCCGCTGGGCTACGTCGGGATGACCGCGATGGGCTCGGTGGTCGGCTGCGTCGAACCACCGGCCGGTTCGACGGTGATGCCGACCGCAGCGCCTGGCGGCAACTCACCCTCGAGAAGACGCCAGGACTCGTCGTCGCGCATGTCGAAGGTCCCTGCGGAGACGGCCCCGCTCTCATCGATGTACCAGAGCTGGTAACTGGACGCGGCTCCCACGTCGGGCAGGCCCTCCGCGACGATCGCGCTGCGTTCCTGAGCGGCAGACCAGATGAGCGTCACCTCGCCGCCGCCCGTGGCCTGGATCGTGGCCCGCTCGGCGTCGGGGGCTTCGGTGAGGGCCGCCAACTCACGCTGTGCGCCCCAGCCGTTCGGGCCTTGCCAGATCGCTCCGACCACGATCCCGACAGCGAGCACCGCGAGCGCTGCCGCCGCCGACAGCACCGTGACGAGACGGCGGCGTCTGCGCCGGCCGGCGAGGTCGGCGATCGCGGGCGCGTCGCGTTCGAGGCGTGAGGTGGGCTCCGAGGCCTGGGCGTCGGAAGTGCCGGGGGCGGATGCCGCGCCCTCACTCGTACGCTCCTGCTCCACCATGTCGAGCCGAGCGAAAAGCTCGTCCTTGAGGCTCGGTGGCGGCGCCACTGGCGGCAGCGAGTCGCCGAGCGTCGAGGCCGTGACGCGGAAGGCCTCGACGTCCCGTTGCAGCTCGGGTGAGACCGCAAGCACCTGCTCGAAGCGGATGCGATCGGCCTCGTCGAGCGCTCCGAGCGCGTAGGCCGGCGCGAGCGCGCGAAGGTCCTCGGGCGTCGGCGTTCGCCCGGCCAGGTCGTCGGCGTCGTTCACGTGGTCACCCCCAGCAGTTCGCGCAGTCGGATCATCCCATCGCGCAGCCGGGTCTTGACCGTGCCGAGGGGGAGCCCCAAGCGTGCGGCGATCTCGGATTGTGTGCACCCGCCGTAATAGGCCAAGGCGAGGCACTCCCGCTGAGCGGCGCTGAGCCGGGCGAACGCTTCGCTCGCGCGGTCGTGCTCGATCGCGATCTCGGCCGCCTCGGCCACGTCGTCGACCGGGACCTCGACATCGCGGATCCCGATTCTCAGGTCGCGTTCGCGCGATGCCTGCGACGCACGCACCCGGTCGACGGCGCGACGATGGGCGAGCGTCAGGACCCATCCGACGGCAGTACCGCGAGCGGGGTCGAATCGAGCGGCCGTCTGCCACACCTCCAGGAACACGTCCTGTGTCACCTCCTCGGCCTGGGCGGCATCGACGAGCACTCGACGCACCAGTCCGTGAACGCGGGGGGCCAGGTGGTCGTACAGGCGGCTGAAGGCGTCGCGGTCGCCCGCGGCCGTCGCGACGAGCAGGTCACCCAGGGGCACGACGTGCACCCCCGGATGCACCTCGGCGTCGTCCACGGGATCCAGCATGCCAGACCCACTCGATGCCGGACGCCCCAGAGAGGACGAGACGGATGGCGCCAGCACACCGGTCATCCAGACGTGAAGGTGATCAGGCCGCCGGTGCGGCCGATCACTGCGAGAGCGAGCATCGGGTTCCTCATTCCTGGCTGATCGTGATTCGGAGCCGACCCGCGGATCCGATTGGTCGAAGCAGATCCAATCCGAGTCGCCGCCACCGCCGAATGACCCTGTGAAGCGGCATCCGCTGCCTGTTCCAAGGAGGAATCATGCGCAACTCCCCGAATCGCATCGTCGCCACGGTGTTCGGTGCGGTCTACCTGCTCGTCGGCCTGCTCGGCTTCGCCGTCACCGGCGGCGTCGGCTTCATCGCAACAGAAGGTGGGCTTCTGCTCGGCATCTTCGCCGTGAACCCGCTGCACAACGTCGCCCATCTGCTGATCGGCGGCGCGCTGCTCATCGCCGGGCTGGTCAGCGCCCGTGCGGCGAAGATCACCAACACGGTGGTCGGTGCGGCGTACCTGCTGCTCGGCATCGTCGGGTTCTTCCTTGCAGGGACTGCGGCGAACATCCTGGCGCTCAACACCGCCGACCACTTCCTGCACCTCGCCAGCGCGCTCGTGCTGCTCGGGGTGGGTCTGGGCGTCGAACGCGCCGCGCCCGCCCGCCGGCAGCCGGTGATGTCGTAGGACCGTCATCGTGCGGGCGCGGGCGATGCTGTCGGGTCAGACGCATGAGTGGCCGATGCTGTCGGCCATCGGCGTCGGACTCGTGTTCACCGCCACTGCTGCCGGCGCGCTCGGGTCGGCGGTAGGCACCGCCGAGTCGACCGGTCTCGGCGGTCCCGCGGCGGCAGCCGTCCTGGCCGGGTGCGGGATCGCCGCACTCGGCTGGGCCGTCTTCGCACTCCACGCCGGCCGGCTTCCCTGGCCTCGGGCGACGCTCGCCGTCGCGCTGATCGTGTTCGCGGGCTCGGCCGGGCTGCTGGCCTCGGGAGCGGCGCCATCGCTCGGCGTGGCCCCGCTCCCTGTCCTCGCTGCCGACCTCCTCGTCCTGGTCGTCGCGCTCGGCGCAACGCTCGAGCTCCGGGTGGCTCGTGGACGTCCAAGCCGCGCCGGGGCGGCACCGAACCGCGGTTCCCTGCCGGGACTCATCGTCGGTGCCGCGCTCGTCTCGGCCCTCGTGACGCCTGCGTTGGCAGGCACCGAGGCGGGTGACCTGGCCGTGCCGCACGGTGAACCGCACGGCACCCGACACGGGCATCACTGAGGCGGTCTCGGAGGGTCTGATCGAAGCGCGGGCGGAGCGGCCGGCCTACGTCACGCGATACGCCGTGTACCGCACGGCGTCGGCGTCGCGCACGCACGAGGCGACGAACAGCGCGTTCTCGAGATGCCGCAGCCGCGGTGCCGAGGTTTCCACGGTGATGACGGTCCGGAAGTAGTACCGGTCGGGCGCGACATCCTCGCCGCGCAGCAGCGCCTCGAGCACCTCGGGCTCGCCGGTGCGCACGCCGACGGCCTGCAGATAGAGCAGCTCGCCCTCGGCGGTGCGGGCGGTGTAGCGGCCGTCGATCTCGATCGCGCCGTCGTCTCTCACGCGCTGCCAGTCGGCGCCGCCGGGCAGGATCGACGCCTCCATCCCGCCGCTGATCACGCCGCCGACGATCGGGATGACGCGGCGGTGCCCGGCGCGCGTGACGCCGTGATCGTCGAGTGGGCCGAGCCGGACGGTGACGTCGAAGGCGGGCTCGAGGCCGGGAACGACGGGGTCGTGCGTCATGCGTTCTCCATAGCGGATGCCGCGTCGCGGCGGAATTCGACGAGCACGTCGCGCAGCCGCTCGAGCACCGGCACCGCGGCATCCAACGCGTCGAGCTCCCTCGGCGTCAGGGCGGACGCCGCGCGCGAGACGATCGCCGCGCTCGCCGCGTCGAACCGCTCGAAGTAGCCCAGGGCGTCGGCCGACGCGACGACCTCGACGTGGCGGCGGTCGTCGGCGCGGCTGCGGCGCGCGACCAGGCCTGAGCGCTCCATGGCGGCGAGCAGGTTGCTGACGGTGGAGCGGTTGAGGCCGAGCGTTCGCGCGAGCTCGCTCGGTGAGGCCACGGTGCCGTGCGGCAGCGCGCGGATCACCTCGATCTGGGCGTCCGGGATGTCGGGCAGCGCCTCGCGGTCGCGAGCGGCGGCGAGCAGCGCGCGACGCAGCGGCGAGATGACGGCCGCAAGTCGCGCGGCGTCGAAGGTCATGATGCGGCTCCGACCGTGAGCGACGACCGCTCGTTGAGCGCGTCGGGATGGAACCCCGCGATCCGCTTGTACTCGGCGGCGATCTGCTCGAGCTCGGCGGCCGGGATCACGTCGTGGACGTCGGCGAAGCCGTGCGGCGCTCGCTCCCGGGCCAGCAGCATGACCTTCTCGGGTCCGGTCTGCCGCGTCAGCTCGAGCAGCTTCGCGGTCGCGGGCCGGCGAGCCGCGTCGTAGGCGTCGAGCGCCTGCTCGACGGTGTGCGCGTTCGCCAGGTGGTAGGCGAGGGTCCGAGCGTCGAGGATCGCCTGCGATCCGCCGTTCGACCCGTTCGGGTACATCGCGTGGGCCGCGTCGCCGAGGAGCGTCGTGCGGCCGAACGACCAGCGCGGCAGCGGGTCGCGATCGACCATGGGGTACTCGAGGATCTCGTCGGCAGCGGCGATCGCGGCCGGCACGTCGAGCCAGTCGTACCGCCAGTCGCGGAACAGGTCGACGATCGGCGCGGCGTCGACGGCGCGGTTCCAGTCGGCATCCGGGGATCCCGTGTCGCGGCGCTCCGCGATGAAGTTGACCCGCTGCAGGCCGTCGGCGCGTGGTTCCTCGAGGGGGTAGGCGACGAACTTCTGGTCGCCGTCGCCGGCCATGATCATGGTCCGCCCGTCGAGGTAGGGCGGGATGACGGTCGTGCCGCGCCAGAGCGTGAGGCCGCTCCACACCGGGTCGCCGTCGTCGGGGTATCGAAGGGCGCGCAGGGCCGAATGGATGCCGTCGGCGCCGACGAGCACGTCGGCTTCGACCTCCTCGGGCCCGGCGGATGTCGCGAACCGAGCCGTGACCGATCGGTCGCCGTCGATCACGCGCTCGAGACGGTGGTCGAGCCGGATGACGTCGCCGAGGCGCTCGAGCACGGCATCGCGCAGCGCGAGCTGGAGGCGTCCACGGTGCACGGACAGCTGCGGCCACCGGTACCCGGCCTCGCGTCCGCGCGGCTCGCTCCAGATCGGCTGCCCGAACCGGTTGAAGTAGGCGAGCGTCGTCGGCGGCACGCCGAGCGCGGCGATGCGCTCGGCGAGGCCGAGTTCGGTGAGCTCGCGCATCGCATGGGGGAGCAGGTTGATGCCCACGCCGAGCCCGCGCAGACGCGCAGCGCGCTCATGGATGGTGATGTCGCGGAAGCCGGCAGCCTCGAGGCTGAGGGCCGCGGCCAGGCCGGCGATGCCGGCACCGGCGATGACGATTCGCATGAGGACTCCTTCGTCTGGCGAGATCGACGTCGATCGTCCACAGAGTTTTGTCTATGAACTATCGCTGCGTCAAGCGGCGGCGCACCTCCCGTCAGCCGCGCGACGCCCGCTCGGCCGACTGGATCACCGCCTCGACGCCGAGCCGGAACAGGTCGCGGTCCTCGAGCTCGTTCAGCTGGCGGCTGACGGCGGCGATGCGCGGGTGCGTCCGCGGGTCGACGAGCAGCGGTCCCTCGATCCACGGGCTCGAGTCGGGGTCGCCCTCGGAGCCGCGCTCGGCACGGGCGCGCGCGATGCCCGCCGCGTTCGAGAGCACGTGCGCAGCGAGCAGCGCGTAGTGCTGCACGAGGTCGTCGCCCTCGAGGCCGGCCCGCGAGAACGCGTCGAGCATGAACTCCACCGCGGCGAGTTCGCCGGGACCGTGCGTGGTGAGTACGGTCGCCTCGACTCCGACCGCCGGATGGTGCGAGAAGAGCCGCAGCGTCGAGTCGGCGAGCTGGCGCAGGCGCTCGCGCCAGTCGTCGGGGTCGGCGGTCACCTCGGCGACGCTGCGGCCGACCAGGTCGTCGAGGAGCGCCTGCATGAGCTGCTCCTTGCTCCGGAAATGGCGGTAGATGGCCGTCGGATCGGCCCCGAGGCGATTCCCGAGCTCGCGCACGGAGATGGTCGCCGTGCCCGGCGTCGCCGCGAGCTCGAGCCCTGCGGCGATGATCCGGTCGCGGTCGAGCCGGTGCCGCTTCGCCTGGCGAGCCGGTGCTCGGCTCGGGGATCGCGCGCCGTCCGTCGTCATCGTCCTCGCTTCGTTCGTCCCGGACTTCATGGTGCCACGCCCGCGACCCCTGCGGGCGGTGAGCTCGCTCGCGAGCGTGGCATTCCGATGGTCCGTGATCGTCCACGCCGTTGTCAACGATGTTGACAACGGCGTATCGACCGGATTAGCCTCACCGCATCACCCCGGTTCGACGAGGAAAGCGAGGGGCGCTGTTGCCTGCAGACGTACTGTTCACCGGCGGAGCCGTGTTCACGGGAACCGGCGAGCCGCTGCGAGGCCACGCGGTGGCCGTCGCCGCAGGCCGGATCGCCGCGGTGCTCCCTGAAGCCGAGGCATCCGCCTGGACTGGTCCCGCCACGCAGGTCGTCGACCTGGGCGGTGCCCTGCTGGGCCCGGGCTTCCAGGACGCCCACGTGCATCCCGTCAGCGCGGGCGTCGAGCTGCTCATGTGCAACCTCACGGAGGCGACGGATGCCGCGGACGCGGTCGCGCGCGTCAAGGCCTACGCCGACGCCAACCCCGACGAGCCGTGGATCCTCGGCGGCGGATGGTCGATGGACCACTTCCTCGGCGGAGCCCCCGTGCGCGGCCTGCTCGACGCCGTCGTGCCCGACCGCCCCGTCGCGCTCATGAGCCGCGATCACCACTCGACCTGGGCGAACACCGCGGCGATCACCGCCGCGGGCCTCGACGCGTCGACGCCCGATCCTGCCGACGGGCGCATCGAGCGCGAGGCCGACGGCACCCCGGCGGGCACGTTCCACGAGGGAGCCGGCGACCTGTTCGCGCACGTGCGCCCGGCGATCAGCCACGACCTCGCGTACGCCGGCCTGCTGCGCGCGCAGGAGGAACTCGTCGCGCTCGGCATCACCGGATGGCAGGACGCCTGGGTCGGCAGCGGCCTGGGGGGTGTCCAGGATGTCGCGGCCGCCTACCGCCGTGCCCTCGCCGACGGCACCCTGCGCGCCCACGTCGTCGGCGCCCAGTGGTGGGAACGCGGCGGCGGCCTCGAGCAGGTCGACGCCATGGTCGCGCGGCGAGCCGAGTTCGCCGCCCTCGACAGCGGTCGCTGCACCCTCGGCACGGTGAAGATCATGGTAGACGGCGTCGCCGAGAACCAGACGGCCGCGATGCTCGAGCCGTACCGCGACGTGCACGGGCACGACACCGCGAACCGCGGGCTGTCGTTCATCGACCCCGAGCGCCTGCGCGAGATCGTCACCGCGCTCGACGCCGCCGGTTTCCAGGTGCACTTCCACGCGCTCGGCGACCGCGCCGTGCGCGAGGCACTCGACGCGGTCGAGGCCGCGCGCGAGGCGAACGGCGCCGGTGACGGCCGCCATCACCTCGCACACCTGCAGGTCGTCGAGGAGGCCGAGACCGCCCGGTTCGCCGGGCTCGACGCGATCGCCAACATCCAGGCGCTGTGGGCCACCCACGAGGACCAGATCGACGAGCTCACGCTGCCGTTCCTGCAGGATGGCGCGGAGGCGCGCCAGTACCCGTTCGGCGACCTCGTGCGTCACGGCGCCCGGCTCGCGGCAGGCAGCGACTGGCCCGTCTCGAGCGCCGACCCCATGGACGCCATCCACGTCGCCGTCACCCGGGTCGCACCCGGCACCGATGCCGAGCCGCTCGGCGGCGCCCACCAGCGCCTCGACCTCGCCACGGCGATGGCCGCCTACACCTCCGGCACCGCCTACGTGAACCACCGCGACCACGACACGGGACACGTCCGCGAGGGCTACCTCGCGAACCTCGTCGTACTCGATCCCGACCCGTTCACCCTGCCCGCCGACGAGATCCACCGGTCCACCGTGACGTCCACGTGGATCGAGGGCGAGCTCGTCTACTCCCGCACCAGCTGATCCCCTGAGGAGCACTCCGAATGTCCGCACCCCGCACTCCCGGCCGTCGGTCCCGGCGCGCCCGTCGCACCCGGCGCACCGCCGCGGTCCTCGCCGGCGGCCTGACCGCCGCCCTCGCGCTCGCCGCGTGCACCACGCCCGCACCCGATGACGACGCGAACGTCGAGTGGGAGCTCACGACCACGACCGACGCGCCATCCGGCGACATCGACTCGTTCTCGTGGGTGAGCTACGCCGAGCCGTACTCGCTCGACTACGCCTACGCGTTCGACTACGCCGACAACCAGGTGCTCTCGAACGTGTGCGAGTCGCTGCTCCGGTTGAACCCCGACTACACGCTCTCGCCGGGTCTCGCCGAGTCGTTCGATCACCCGACGCCCGAGACGTGGGTCTACACGATCCGCGAGGGCGTGACCTTCCACGACGGCACGCCGCTGACCGCCGCCGACGTGGTCGCCTCGTTGAGTCGGCACCTCGATCCGGCGGTGGGGTCGTCGTGGTACTCGGTCTACCAGAACGTCGTCTCCATCGAGCAGACCGGCGAGCGCGAGGTCACCGTCACCGAGGCGCTTCCCGACTCGCAGTTCAACCTCGCCATGGGCGGGTCGGCCGGCGTGGTCGAGTCGGCCGCCACCCTCGAGGCCGCGGGCGCCGACTACGGCAACTCGACCGGCGGCGTGAACTGCACCGGCCCCTTCTCGCTCGAGGAGTGGAAGTCGGGCGAGTCCATCACCCTCGCCCGCTTCGACGACTACTGGGACGACTCCCTGCGCGCGAGGTCGGGCGAGGTCGAGTTCATCTTCATGAACGACTCGACCGCGCGGGTCAACGCGCTGAAGTCGGGCGAGGTCGACGGCGGCTGGATGATCCCGTTCGACGCGATCGGGCAGCTCGAGACATCCGGTGCCGGCGACGTGCACTTCGGCCTGAGCACCGCGGTCTCGAGCCTCATCGTGTCGAACCTCGACGGGCCGCTCGGCGACCTGCGCGTACGTCAGGCGTTGCTCATGGCGCTCGACCGGCAGGGCGTCGTGGATGCCGCGGCGAAGGGCTACGGCGACGTGACCGATGCGCTCACCACCGAATCGGTGTGGGTCGGCGCGAGCGACCCGGCGCTCGAGTCGGCGTTCGGCGACCTGGCCGAGTACCCGTACGACCTCGAGGAGGCCAAGCGACTCGTCGAAGAGGCCGGTGCCGTCGGCGAGGAGATCACCTACGCGACCGCGCCGATCGGCAGCGACTTCAACCTCATCGCGCAGGCCACGGCGGCGGCGGCCGAGTCCATCGGCCTGAAGGCCACGATCGAGACGGTGACCCCGAACGCCTACACGGCACTCTTCTCCGACCCGAGCGCGCGCGAGGGCATCGACCTCTTCTACACGGTCTGGTACCTCTCGAGCCCCGATCCGCTCGAGATGTACAGCGTGCTGCGCACGGGCGAGTTCAGCAACTACGGCGGATGGAGCGACCCCGAGTTCGACCAGGTGGTCGACGAGGCGATCGCGATCGACGACCCGGCTGCGCGCTCGGAGCAGACGGCCGAGGCGCAGCGCATCGCGAACGAGCAGCTGCCGTGGCTGCCGCTGTTCACGAGCCCCATGCCGGTGTTCGTCGGGGAGCGGATCACCGGCGTCGCGCCCTCGATCGCGTTCCTCTACTACCCGTGGGCGGCGACCGTTGGCGCTCGCTAGTCCTCCGGCGCCCGCCGCCGCGGCGAAGCCCGGGGGAGCGCGGTCGGGCGGGGAGTGGGCCGGTGGGGCCGCGCTCCGGCGGGTGGCCGGCAAGCTCGGCGCGCTCGCCCTCACGCTGTTCCTCGCGTCGCTGCTCGTGTTCTTCTCGCGGTTCCTGGTGCCGGGCGACCCGGTGTCCTTCCTCCTGCGGGGACGGAAGCCGAGCCCGGAGGCAGTGGCGCAGGTCACCGCCCAATACGGGCTCGACCTGCCGCCGTGGCAGCAGTACGTGAACTGGGTCACCGGGATGCTGCAGGGCGACTTCGGCCGTTCACTGCAGTACCGGCAGGATGTCGCGACCGTCATCGGCGAGCGGCTGCCGGTCACCCTCGGGCTCGTCGTGATGGCGGGCGCGATGATCGCGATCGTCGGCCTCGTCGCCGGCGTCGTCGCGGCGCTCAATCGCGGGCGGGCCCTCGACCGGGCCGTTCTCATCGGACTCACGACGCTGGGCGCCATCCCCTCGTTCGTCGGCGCGATCGTGCTCATCGCGCTGTTCGCGGTGCAGCTCGGCTGGTTCCCGTCGTTCGGATCGGGCGACGGCGGGCTCGACACGGTGTACCACCTGGTGCTGCCATCGATCGCACTCGCGATCGTGTTCGTCGTGCTCGTGGGCAAGGTCACGCGCTCGTCGATGGTCGACCAGCTCGATCGCGAGCACGTGGAGGTCGCGACGAGCCGCGGCCTCACGAGGGCGACCGTCGTGCGCCGCCACGTGTTCCGCAACGCGATCGGGCCGATCCTGACCGTGAGCGGCCTGCTCGTCGCAGGCCTGCTCGTCGCGAGTTCGATCGTCGAGGCCGCCTTCGGGCTCGCGGGCATCGGATCGCTGCTCGTGCAGTCGGTCGACCGGCTCGACTTCCCGGTCGTGCAGGCGATCGTGCTGCTCGTCGTGACGGCGTTCGTCGTGGTGAACGCGATCGTCGATCTCCTCGAGCCCTGGGTCGACCCGCGATCGGTGGCGGGAGCGGGTGCCCGATGACCGCCACGCCGACCCTCGCCGTCGAGGTGCTGCGCGCTCCTCGCGTCCGCCGCGCGAACACCACCTTCGTCGTGAGCGTGGGCGTCGTCGCGGTGATGACGCTCGCCGCGATCCTCGCCCCGCTCGTCGCACCCTATCCGCCCGACCAGGTCGACCTCGGCGCCGTCCATGCCGGACCGAGCGCCGCGCACTGGCTCGGCACCGATGCGCTCGGTCGCGACCTGCTCAGCCGGCTCATCTTCGGCGCGCGCACCGCGCTGCTCGGGCCGCTCCTGGTCGTCGTGAGCTCGACCGTGCTCGGCATCCTGCTCGGGCTCCTGGCCGGATGGCGCGGCGGATGGCTCGACGCCGTGCTCGGCCGCGTCTTCGACGTCGTGTTCGCCTTCCCGTCGCTGCTCATCGCGATCATGGCCGTCGCGCTGTTCGGCAAGGGACTCGTCGCCCCGGTCATCGCCATGAGCATCGCCTACGCGCCGTTCGTCGCGCGGCTCACCCGATCGCTCGTCACGGCCGAGCGCAGCCGCCCGTACGTCGCGGCCTACCGGGTGCAGGGCTTCGGCGGCGCGTGGATCGCGTTCCGCCGCGTGCTGCCCAACGTGACCCCGATCGTCGGGGCCCAGTCGACGCTGAACTTCGGGTACGTGCTCGCCGAGCTCGCCGCCCTGTCGTTCCTCGGACTCGGCGTCCAGGCGCCGACCGCCGACTGGGGCGCCATGATCAACGAGGCGCAGGCCGGGCTCATCGGCGGCTACCTCCTCCCCGCGATCGTGCCGGCCGTGGCCGTGGTGATCGTGGTCGTCGCCGTCAACGTGATCGGCGAAGAACTGTCCGACCGCATCGGAGGCGAGATCCCCGCATGACACTCCTCGACATCGACGGGCTCACCCTCGACCTGCCCGACGGCACCCGGCTCCTCGACGGCATCTCGCTCGGCGTCGACGCCGGGGAGACCGTCGGCCTGGTCGGCGAGTCGGGCTCGGGCAAGTCGCTCACGGCTCGCTCCGTGCTCGGCCTGCTCCCCGATCGGGCCACCGCGGGAGGCTCGGTGCGCCTCGACGGCCGTGACGTGCTCGGCGCCTCCCGCCGGGAGCTCCTCGAGCTCCGGCGTCGTTCGGCGTCGATGGTCTTCCAGGACCCTCGCGCGGGGATCAATCCGATGCGCACGATCGGCGACCACCTCACCGAGGCCATGCGCCTCGCCGACGGCCGGCCGGCGGCGGAGGCTCGTGCCCGCGCGATCGAACTCCTGGGGGCGGTGCGGATGCCGCGTCCCGAGGAGCACCTGCGCCAGCACCCGCACGAGCTCTCGGGAGGGATGCTGCAGCGGGTCATGATCGCCGGCGCGCTGATGGGATCGCCGCGGCTGCTCATCTGCGATGAGCCGACGACCGCGCTCGACGTGACCACGCAGGCCGAGATCATCGGCGTGCTCGCCGAGCAGTGCGCCGAGCGCGGGATGGGCATGCTGTTCATCACGCACGACCTCAACCTCGCGGCATCCCTCTGCGACCGCATCGTCGTGATGAGCGGGGGCCGCGTCGTGGAGTCGGGCGGCGCCCGCCGCGTGCTCGGCGACCCGCAGGAGGCGTACACGAGGCGGCTCGTCGCGGCCACCCCGACGATCGGCGCTCGAGCGTCGGGCGACGACGGCGTCGCGCCGCGGGGCACGGATGCCGCGGCCGCGCGATCCGCCGCGCTCGAGCCGATGCTCGTGGTCTCGTCGCTGTCGAAGACGTACCACCCGCACGGCCGGACCGCCGTGCGCGCGGTCGCGGACGCGTCGCTCGCGATCCCGCGCGGCGGCGCGCTCGGCGTGGTCGGCGAGTCGGGATCGGGCAAGTCGACGCTCGCGCGCATGATCGTCGGCCTCGAGCAGGCCGACGCCGGCGACATCCTCGTCGGCGGACGCGACCGCACCGCCGCCCCACGCACGCGCGCCGAACGGCTGGCGCACGCGCGCTCGGTGCAGATGGTGTTCCAGGACCCGTACCTCTCGCTCGACCCGAGGATCGCCGCGGGCCGCGCGATCGAGGACGCGCTGCGGCTGCACGCTCCGCTCGGCACCAAGGAGGCGCGCACCCGCGTGCTCGACCTGCTCGACCAGGTCGGCCTCGACGAGCGACACGCGCAGGCGCGTCCGCGCACCCTCTCCGGCGGCCAGCGCCAGCGCGTCGCCATCGCGCGCGCCCTCGCGATCGAACCCGACCTGCTCGTGATGGACGAGGCGACCAGCGCCCTCGACGTGTCGGTGCAGTCGCAGGTGCTCGACCTGGTGGCGCGGATCCGCCGCGAGCGCGGACTCACCGTGCTGTTCATCAGCCACGACCTCGCCGTCGTGCGACGAGTCTGCGACGAGACGGTCGTGATGCGGCACGGCGAGATCGTCGAGCGCGGAGCGACCGCCGCGCTGCTGCGGGCGCCGGCGCACGAGTACACGCGGCTGCTGCTCGACTCGGTGCCGCGCCCGCAGTGGGACCGCGTGCCCGCCGGCGCGGCGTGAGCGCGCGGTCGCGCCCGGCGCGGATCCTGCTCGTGCGGCACGCGGAGAGCCTGCTGAACGCGCTCGGCCGGGTGCAGGGTTGGGTGGACGCGCCGCTCACCGCGAACGGCCGCGACGAAGCGGCCCGTCTCGGTCGCCGCCTCCGCGCCGAGGGAGTGCGGCCCGTCGCCGTGCACGCCGCCGACGGCGTCCGGCACCGGGAGACGGCCGGGCTCGCCGCGGCCGCCGCCGGCGTCTCGATCGACCTCACCGTCGACCCGAGGCTTCGCGAGGTGGGGTTCGGCGCCTTCGAGGGCGCGCCGAACGCCGAGCTCTGGACGGCGCTCGGCGAAGTGGATGACGCCGAATTCGACCTGCGCCGGCGGCTCGCGCGGCTGCCGGCCCTGAGCCTGGTACGTGGTCACGCGGCCGAGTCCCCTGAGGCCGCGCGCGATCGCATGGTCGAGGCGCTCGACGCACTGGGGCGCACCACCTCCGGGGCAGGAGGCGGCGACGTGCTCGTCGTCTCGAGCGGGATCAGCATCATGCTCGCCCTCGAGGCGTTCGGAGCCGACCCGTGGATGCTGCGCGGCGGCATCGGCAACGCCGCGGTCAGCGTCGTGCGCTGGAGCGGCGAGGTGTGGGATGTCGAACGCGTGAACGACGCGGCGGCGCCCGTCGTCGCCGGGAGCTGAGCCCGGAGGAGGACCGACCGGACGTCGGTGTCGACCCCGTCCTCGACGCGCGAACGCCTCCGGTACGCGGGGTACCGGAGGCGTTCGCGGGGTGGGGACCGGGGTGGGTGCCGGCGCGCAGCCGCTCAGGGCACGCGGTCGATCCGCAGGTCGAGCCCGGCGAACGAGACGCCGCCGTCAGGCGTGGTCCAGGCCCGCGTCGACGACTGGCGTGCCAGCGTGGTGCGGAACTGCGGATCCTCCTCCAGGGTCGTGCCGCTGGCCGTGCGGGCCTGTGACGCGACCGTCTCGCGCGCGAGGTCTCGGAGCGAGTAGGCGCCGCCCGCGCCCGAGGGCGAATCCCAGATATCCTGGCGCTCGGACACGGGGTCACCGGTCGGCCGGACGGCGACGGCGCCGTCGGTGGGGAGCGCGAGGCCCCGGCGGAGGTTCACGCGGTCGCCCGCGGTCAGGTAGCTCCAGCGCACCCCGGTCACGCCCGAGTCGGTCTCGCGCGCCTGGCCCAGGTCGAGCAGCGACGCGCCGTGCTCGCCGATGACCCGGCCGACGCCGGTCGTGCGATCGAGCACGACCGCGGTCGTCTCGTCCACGCCCAGGATCAGGTCGTGGCCGGTCTCGAGGCCGAGCTTGACGGCACGGGCCTGACGGCCCCAGGTCGTGAAGTGGCTATCGAGCTGGACGCCGTCGACGAAGCCGAGGCCGCCGTACGGGAGGTAGCCGAGTTCGGCCGGGTCCTCGAGGTAGCCGGGCGTGGCGCCGTCGCGCCAGGCCTCGTACGACTCACCGCCGGTGATCATGTCGGGCCCCTGCTGGATCGTCAGTCCTGCGCTGACGCCGGCCACCACGCCGCGGTCGGCGGCCTCGCGGAGCGCGGTCATGACGGGCGTGTCCGCGCACGAGGTGTACGCCTCCTCGGCTGCCGGCGCGCAGTCGAGCAGCGTGCGGATGTAGCGCATCTGGTCGCCGCCGCCGAAGAACACGCCGGTCGCTCCGGCGATCGCGTCGACGACCGACGGGTCGTCCGCCCGATCCGGGCGGTACTCGTCGCCGTCGTAGTCGACCGCCGCGTCGACGGGCACCGCGTACGTGTCGGCGCCGTACTGCTCGAACAGGTCGGCGTAGTAGAGGCCGTTCGCCGCGGCGTTGTTCAGCGTCGGGTCGGCGGCCTGCTGCGGGGTGCGCGCCGTCCGTGCCGCCGCGGTCACGATCGCGATCCGGGCGGTGGCCGGTCCGGCGCCGTCGGGGTCGGCCAGATCCACGATCGCGCGGAGGATCTCGGGGTGCTCGGAGAGGTTCCCGCCGATGAGCACCGCGTGCGGCCGGGGGCCGTCGGCGGACGATGGGGCGGCGACGGCCGGTGCGGCAGCGAGCAGGGCGACGGCGGTGCCGACCGCGCCGGCCATGAGGTGCCGAGGGAGAGTTCGCACGATTGCCTCCTTGGAATGTGCGTTACAAGAACGGGGCAGACGACCGTGATGCTAACGCACGATACGACGGGGCGGAAGACTGGAGTCGCACGAGCGACTCACTCGTTCCGTTGTTACAGATTGATCACGCACTGGCAATTCTGGAACGGATGTTACATACTCGGTCCTGTTCGGATCTCACCGCAGCGATCAAAGGACTCCCACCCATGACTGCTTCCTCCCCGCTCACCCGCCCGGCCATCGCCGCGGCGGGCCTCTCCGGCATCCTGCTCCTCGCCGCCTGCAGCGCCCCCGGCTCGGCGTCCGAGGGCGGCGCGGCCGCGTCCGACGGCGCCGTCGAGGTCGCCGGCATCGAGATCGCCGTCGACGAGGCCGCCGCCGAGCTGCTGCCCGCCGAGATCGCCGAGGCCGGCTCGGTCAAGGTCGCGACCGATGCCCCATATGCGCCGTTCGAGATGTTCACCGAAGAGGGCTCCGACGAGCTCACCGGCGTCGACGTCGACCTCGGGCACGCCATCGGCGCGAAGCTCGGCATCGACTTCGAGTTCGAGCAGCAGGCGTTCGACGGCATCATCCCCGCGCTCCAGGCCGGCAACTTCGACGTGACCATCACCGCGATGACCTCGAGCGTCGAGCGCATGGACGTGCTCACCTTCGTCGACTACTCGGCGTCGGGCACCGGCATCCTCACCTCGGCCGGCAACCCCGAGGGCATCGAGGGCTACCTCGACCTCTGCGGCAACGCGGTGGCAGTGCAGGCCGCGACGAGCCAGGTCGACCTCGTGAACGAGGTCTGGCAGGCCGAGTGCGAGGCCGAGGGCCTCGACCCGATCGAGCTCTCCGAGTTCCCGTCCGACGCCGACGCGCAGCTGGCCATCACCAGCGGCAAGGCCGTCGCGTCGCTGCTGACCAAGCCGAGCGCCGGCTACGTCGCCAAGACCACGAACGACGGCGAGACCTTCGAGGTCGTCGAGGACCCCGAGGCCCCGAACGGCTACGACGCGACGCTCAACGGCATCGGCGTGCTGAAGGAGAACGGCGACTTCGCGAAGGCCATCCAGGCGGCGCTCCAGTCGCTCATGGACGATGGCACGTACGAGGCCATCCTCGACCAGTACGGCGTGACCGGCATCGGCATCGACGAGGCCACCATCAACGGCGCCGCCGACAGCGAGTGACCATCCTCCGCACGATCGGAACGGAAGAAGCACCACCCATGACCGCAACGCAGCCGTCGGCCACGACGGCGCCCGGGGGGCCCGCCGGCCCTCCGGGCGCCGCCCGCCCGGAGCCTCTCGTCGCCGTGCCGGTCCGCCACCCGGGCCGGTGGATCGCCGCCGTCCTGGTCCTGGTGGTCGGCATCGGATCGATCGTCTCGATCCTGCAGAACCCGAACCTCGACCTCGAGACCGTCGGCGAGTACCTCTTCAAGCCGCTCACCATCAACGGCGTGCTCATCACGCTCTGGCTCACCGCCGCCTCCATGGTCCTCGGCGTGCTCGGCGGCATCGTCGTCGCAGTCATGCGCCTCTCGGCGAACCCGGTGCTGTCGATCTCGGCGATGCTCTTCATCTGGGTGTTCCGCGGCACGCCGCTGCTGCTCCAGCTGATCTTCTGGGGCTTCATCGGCGCCTTCATCCCCAAGATCGTGATCGGCGTGCCGTTCACGTCGATCGAGTTCTGGTCGTTCACCACGAGCGACCTCATCCCGGCCACCGTGGCCGCCCTGCTCGCGCTGAGCCTCAACGAGATGGCGTACGCCGCCGAGATCGTGCGCGCGGGCATCCAGTCGGTCGACCACGGCCAGACCGAGGCCGCGCACTCGCTGGGGATGTCGCCCGCGAAGACCCTGCGCCGCATCGTGCTGCCGCAGGCGATGCGCGTGATCATCCCGCCGATGGGCAACGAGACGATCACGATGCTCAAGAGCACCTCGCTCGTCGCGATCGTCGCCGGCGACGACCTCATGTCGAACATCCGCGAGGCGTACACGCAGAACTACAAGATCATCCCGCTGCTCATCGTCGCGGCGATCTGGTACCTCGCGCTCACCTCGATCCTCGCGATCCCGCAGATGTGGCTCGAGCGCCGCTACGGCCGCGGCTTCTCCGGCGTCCGGCCCACGATCGGATCGCGCGTGTCGACGTTCACGCAGAGCATCGCGCTGCCCACCCGCGTCCGCGGTTCGCGCGCGTCGAAGAAGGAGTCGGCCTCATGACCGCCACCGTTCCGCAGCCGGCGCCGCTCGCCGTGGCATCCACTCGCCCCATGGTCGAGGCCGTCGACGTGCACAAGCGCTTCGGCAGCGTGGAGGTGCTGAAGGGCATCACCATGTCGGTCGAGCGCGGGCAGGTCGTGTGTCTGCTCGGCCCGTCGGGCTCGGGCAAGTCCACCTTCCTGCGCTGCATCAACCACCTCGAGCAGATCGACGCCGGGCTGATCCGCGTCGCCGGCGAGACGGTCGGCTATCGCGAGCGGGACGGCCGGCTCTACGAGCTGCGCGAGCGGGAGGTCGCCGCGCAGCGCCGCACGGTCGGCATGGTCTTCCAGCGGTTCAACCTGTTCCCGCACATGACGGCGCTCGAGAACGTGATCGAGGCGCCCGTGCAGGTCGCGCGGCGCTCGAAGGCGGATGCCAGGGACCAGGCCATGCGACTGCTCGCCCAGGTCGGACTCGCCGAGAAGGCCGCCGCGTATCCCGCGCAGCTGTCGGGCGGCCAGCAGCAGCGCGTCGCGATCGCGCGTGCGCTCGCCATGGAGCCCGAGGTGATGCTGTTCGACGAGCCCACGTCGGCCCTCGACCCCGAGCTCGTCGGCGACGTGCTCGACGTCATGCGCGGGCTCGCGGACAGCGGGATGACGATGATCGTCGTCACGCACGAGATCGGCTTCGCCCGCGAGGTCGGCGACGTGGCCGTCTTCATGGACGGCGGCGTCGTCGTCGAGGCCGGCGACCCGTCGCAGGTGCTCGGCGACCCGCGCGAGGAGCGCACCCGCTCGTTCCTGTCGAAGGTGCTCTGAGATGGCGGTCAGCCGAGCGGATGTCGCATCCGCCGTCGCGCCGACGACCGACGAGCTGCGCCGTGCCGCGCGATCGGTCGATGGCCGGTTCCGCGCCGACCTCGCGCAGCTCGTCGGCATCGACTCGGGCTCGCACGACGCCGACGGCGTGGACCGGGTGGCCGCGTGGGCGGCCGCAACGCTCATCCGCGACGGCTTCGAGGTCGCGACCGTCCCGACGCCCGAGCGCGACCGGCGACGCTACGGCCCCGTCGTCCTCGGCCGGAAGCGGGGTACCGGCAGCCGTCGCATCGTGCTGTTCGCCCACATGGACACCGTCTTCCCCGCGGGCACGGCGGCGGAGCGGCCGTTCCGCATCGACGGCGACCTCGCGCGCGGTCCGGGCGTGTGCGACGATGCGGCCGGCATCGCCGCCGGGATGGCGGCCGCGCGGGTGCTCGACGCCGTCGGCTTCGACGGATACGGCGAGCTCGTCCTGGCCCTCACGCCCGACGAGGAGGTCGGATCGCCCGCGAGCCGCGACCTCCTCGCCGAGGTGGTCACTGGGGCGGATGCCGCGCTGTGCCTCGAGTGCGCGCGCGAGAACGGCGACCTGGTGGGCGCGCGGAAGGGCGTGGCCGACGTGCTCGTGACGATCAGTGGGCGCGCGGCGCACTCCGGCGTCGAGCCCGAGCGGGGCATCAACGCGGCCGTCGAGGCGGCGAGGTTCCTCCTCGACGTGCAGGCGATGTCGGGTTCGCAGCCCGGGCTCACGGTCAACGTCGGCCGCGTGACCTCCGGTTCGCGACCGAACATCGTGCCCGACTCGGCCGAGCTGCACGTCGAGGTGCGCGCCGCCGGCCTCGCCGAGCTCATCGGCACGCTCGATGCGATCGACGCGCGAGCGCGCCATCCGTTCGTCGACGGCGCCCGGATCGACGTGACCCGGCTCGACGTGTGCCCGCCGCTCGAGCGGACCGCGACCGACGGGCTCGCCGCGCTCGCCGCCGAGGTGGGCGAGCGGCTCGGCGTCGCGTTCGAGGTCGCAGCCACGGGCGGCGCGTCCGACGCGAACTTCGTGGCCGCGCTCGGCGTTCCGACCCTCGACGGCCTGGGCCCCGTCGGGGGCGGCGACCACGGCGTCGACGAATGGCTCGACCTCGCGAGCGTTCCCGACCGGGTCGCGATGCTCGCCGGGCTCGTCGCCGCCGTCGCGGAGGGCGAGTCGGTACGGTGAGTGCGGAGGAGGCGCTGATGAGTGCGACTGAGGCACCCATGCCCATGGCGGAGGCGATCCGCCGCGGCATGGCCGACTGCAGCCCTGCGGAGCGCAAGGTCGCGCGGGTCCTGCTCTCGTCGTACCCGTCGGCGGGATTCGAGACGGTCGCCAAGCTGGCGGCGCGCGCCGGGGTCAGCGGGCCGACCGTGCTGCGGTTCGCCAACCGGCTCGGCTACCGCGGGTTCCCGGACTTCCAGCAGGCGCTCCGCGACGACCTCGACGAGCGGTCGGCCTCGCCCATCGAGCTGTACGACCGCAGGCAGGGCGAATCGGCGCCCGACGAGTCATCCGGCCTCGCCCGCGCCGGCGCGATCATGCGCGACACGCTCGACCGGACGTTCGCGGCGCTCGCACCCGACGAGTTCGAGCGGGCCGTCGAGATCCTGTGCGCGCCGCGCAGCCGCGTGCTCGTCGGCGGCGGGCGGTTCAGCGGGCTGCTCGCCCGGTTCCTCGCGCAGCACCTGCAGCTGCTGAGGCCCGGAGTCGCGCCGCTGCCCGAACACGACGCCGGGCGTGCCGAGGCGGTGGCCGGGCTCCACCGGGGCGACGTCGTGGTGCTCTTCGACTACCGGAGGTACGAGGAGCCGACGCGCCGGCTGGCGGCGGCGGCGAAGGCGCGACGCGCCTCGGTCGTGCTCTTCACCGACGCCTGGCTCTCGCCGATCTCGAGCGACGCCGACGTCGTGCTCCCGAGCGAGACCGGATCGCCCTCCGCGTTCGATGCGATGACCCCGGTCCTGGCGCTCATCGAAGCCGTGATCGCCGAGTGCTCCGAACGGCTCGGCGAGGCGGCGTCGGCGCGCATGCGCGAGGTGGAGCAGGCCGGGCGCGACCTCGACCTGTACTGACCGGCGGTCGGATCACGACGCCGCGGGGTCCGACGGGTCGCTCCGGCCGAGGTACTTCTTGATGCAGTGCACCGCGCCGAGGTTCTCGGCGAACGGGTGGAAGTCGGCGAGCAGCGTCGCCTCGAACCCGAGGTCGGTCCACGCCGCGAGGTTCGCGGCATCCGTCGCCTGCAGCTCGGGCCACGCCCCGAAGCCGTACGCCGGAAGCCAGACCCGCTTGCGCACGTCATCGATCTCGACGAGCGCGTTGTTCGCGGTCGCGAAGTACCAGTACCTCGTCTTCGAGCGGATGTCGTCGACGTAGACGAGCGGCAGGGGGTTCCGCAGCACGGCGAAGCCGGCGTCCGCGAGCGTTCCCGCGATGTCGTCGAACACCTCCTGCATCGCGTGCGGCCACGGATCGACCCCGAGGATGCGCGCGGCCAGCCCCGGATCGCCCACGAACACCCGGTACCGGCCGTCGGGGCCGCGCCCGGCGAGCGAGAGGAACATGTCGATGTGGAAGAGCGGCTGCACGGTGCCCGGTCGATTGCCCAGGTGGAGCACCTCGGTCCACGGCTCCCCGCCGAGCTCGAAGGCGCGCTCGGTCTGCGACGGCACCGGAACGGTGCTGCCGACGTACGCGAGCATCCGGTCGGTGTCGAGGTGCTCGCCGTACAGGCGGCGGACGGCCTCCTCGGGCGTCTCGTCGGGATCCGGCAGGAGGACCCGGTCGACGTACGCGAGCGTGTTCGCCGGGTAGTCGGCGCCGATGAGCCAGAACGCGTCGCCGATGAGCACGTTGCCGCCCTGGAAGTACAGCGGCGTCTGGGCGTGCTCGACGTCGGCCCGCCGTGACACGGCGTCGGCGATCAGGGAATCGCCGTACCGCGGGAACGAGAACGGCTCGAGCAGGAACGTGCGGCGGGTGTCGGCGTCGACCGCGGCGACGTAGCCGTCCTCGGCCCACACCGAGAAGTGGACGTGGTCGGGCATCACCGCGAGGGTCGGCCCCGGTCGGCCGGCCTCCGCGAACAGCGCGGCGACCTCGTCCTGCACGGAAGCGTGCGCGACCACGACGAACCCGACCTCGTCGGGGAGCTTGCGCAGCAGGTCGACGTAGGCGGCGCGCAGCGGATTGTCGTCGCCGTGGAACACGTACGCGGGCAGCGTGAGCAGCATCCGCTCGAAGGCGCCGTGCGCGCTCGACACCAGGGTCGGGGCCCGCGGGCCGAGGTCGCCGGCCTCGGCGAGCAGCTCGGCCGTCGCATCCACCCGGCGCGCATCCCAGTCGCCGTCGGCGAGCGTCCGCCTGACCAGCGCGTCGACGACCGGATAGTGTCGCGCCCTGAGTTCCGGTTCGTCCGACATCGCACCCTCCCACCCGATGACCCGGCGAGTCACCTCGCGTCAGGCAACCAGCCGGTGCTCGCTCGGTGGAAGACCCCGTTCGAGGGAATTGCGCACGCGCCCCGGACAGGCCGGTGCCCCGAGCCGAAGCCCGGGGCACCACCGTTCCGTCCAGCAGGCGACGATCCGGGGAGGGGACACCGAGTCGCCGTCTCCGGCTGGTCAGATGCGCTGGGGCAGGATGTCGAACGCCACGCGCCCGTCCTCGCCCACATGGGCGTCCAGCGTCTTGTCGTCGAGCGCCTGCGCGGCATCCTCGGCGAGGTAGACGCGCGCCCCCGCCTGCTCGACGATCGCGTCGCGCTCCTCCGGCACCGGGGCGATCTCGACCGCGAACTCCGTCCGCCAGTCGCCCTGGGTGTCGATGCGGAGGCCGGACCCGGCAGGCGCGTCGCTGCGGTCGACGATCTCCTTGACGACCGTGCTGGCCGTGTCGGTGAGTGTCAGCATCGCTTCCTCCTTCATTCGAGTGCGGTCACGAGCCATCCACCATTCCGAACGGGTCGAGACGCTGCCACCCCCTTGCAGTCCGCGAACGGATGGCGCACACTTGGCGCCCCTCGGCCGGCGCGGCTCCGCGCCATCCGCTCGCTCACAGGCAGGCGGACTACCCTGAAGCGTGACTTCCGTCGATGCCCCCGTCGAGGCCGAGGCTCCCGCCGAGCCCCCTCAGACGACGTTCGCCGACCTCGGACTCGAGGGCCCGGTCCTGAAGGCGCTCGACGACGTCGGCTACGAGACACCGTCGGCGATCCAGGCCGCCACCATCCCGACCCTGCTCGCGGGGCGCGACGTCGTCGGGCTCGCGCAGACCGGCACGGGCAAGACCGCGGCCTTCGCGCTGCCCATCCTCGCGCGGCTCGACGTGTCGCAGAAGACCCCGCAGGCGCTCGTGCTCGCCCCCACGCGCGAGCTCGCGCTGCAGGTCTGCGAGGCGTTCGAGCGCTACGCCGCGCACCTCAAGCACGTGCACATCCTGCCCGTGTACGGCGGGCAGGGGTACGGCGTTCAGCTCTCGGCGCTGCGCCGCGGCGTGCACATCATCGTCGGCACCCCCGGCCGCATCATGGACCACCTCGACAAGGGCACCCTCGACCTCTCGGAGCTCAAGTACCTCGTGCTCGACGAGGCCGACGAGATGCTCAAGATGGGCTTCGCGGAGGACGTCGAGACGATCCTCGCCGACACCCCCGACGACAAGCAGGTCGCGCTCTTCTCGGCGACCATGCCCGCGATGATCCGGCGGATGTCGCAGCAGTACCTGCACGATCCGGAAGAGATCACGGTCAAGACCAAGACCCAGACCTCGGCCAACATCACGCAGCGCTACCTCGTCGTCTCGTACGCGCAGAAGGTCGACGCGCTCACCCGCATCCTCGAGGTCGAGAACTTCGAGGGCATGATCATCTTCGTCCGCACGAAGAACGTCACCGAGGAGCTCGCCGAGAAGCTGCGGGCCCGCGGCTACGAGGCCGCGGCGATCAACGGCGACATCGCGCAGGCGCAGCGCGAGCGCACGGTCAACCAGTTGAAGTCGGGCAAGCTCGACATCCTGGTGGCGACGGATGTCGCGGCCCGCGGCCTCGACGTCGAGCGCATCAGCCACGTCGTGAACTTCGACATCCCGACCGACAGCGAGCCGTACGTGCACCGCATCGGCCGGACCGGCCGTGCGGGCCGCACGGGCGACGCGATCAGCTTCGTCACCCCGCGCGAGCGTGGCCTGCTCGCCCGCATCGAGAAGGCCACGAAGCAGCCGATCACGCCGATGCAGTTGCCGAGCGTCGAGGACGTCAACGTCACGCGCCTCGCGCGCTTCGACGACCGCATCACCTCGGCCCTCGGCCAGACCGAGCGCATCGACGGGTTCCGCGACATCATCGCGCACTACGTGCGACACCACGACGTGCCCGAGGCCGATGTCGCGGCCGCGCTCGCCGTGGTCGCGCAGGGCGAGTCGCCGCTCCTGCTCGAGCCCGAGCCCGAACGGCCGGTGCGGGAGCGGTTCGATCGCGACCGGGCCGATCGCGCGGACCGCGGCGAGCGGGGCGACCGGGGCGACCGGCCCGAGCGGCGCCCGCGCCCGAACGCGAAGCCGATGGCGCAGTACCGCATCGCCGTCGGCAAGCGACAGCGCGTGCAGCCGCGCCAGATCGTCGGCGCGCTCGCCAACGAGGGCGGCCTGCAGCGCGACGACTTCGGCGCCATCCAGATCAAGTCCGACTTCTCGCTCGTCGAGCTGCCCGCCGACCTGCCGGCCGATGTGTTCGACCGGCTCGCCGGAACCCGCATCTCTGGTCAGCTCATCGAGCTGCGGCCCGATTCAGGCCGTCCACGGCGGCGCTCGTGGGATGACGCCGACCGCCGCCCCGCGCGTCGCCCGCGGGATTACGGCGACGACCGCGGGGCGAGCCGCGACGACGCTGGGGACCGCGGCCCGCGCGACGACGACACGCCGTATCGCAAGCCGCGCCACTCCAAGCGCTGACCGCGCTCGCCGCGGCCGCCGTGGCCGCCGCTCCGGCGGCGAGCCGGCGCGAGAGTATGCCGATCGACGTGATCGGCGCGCGCTCGGCGACGTTCGGCATACTCTCGCCGGCCGGGGCGGCCGGCGGAACGTCAGGCGCGGCGCGCGAGCTCCTCGCTGCGCCAGCGTTCGTAGCGGTCCCACGGATCCTCGACGCCCGTGGCCAGTTCGGCGATGTGGCGCACGAGCGGGTCGTCGAGCCGGAACCACTCCGATCCGGGCCAGCGCGAGGCGGCGAACTCGGCGTGCCGACGCTGCTCGAGCAGCCGCCCGCCGCGCTCGAACGCGAGCACCTCGTCGTGCGGGATGACGGCGAGGCGTTGCCGCGGGTTCGATGACGTGCCGATCTTGACGCGCTCGCGGTATCGCACGTAGTAGACGACGTCGACGCGCGGCGGCGGGAGCTCGGGGTCGGGCACGTCGCCGAGCCGCCACTCGCACACGGCGCACACCCACCCCGACGGGTATCGAACGCCCACGCGCGAGCCGCACACGAGGCAGGCGCCGGGCAGCACGTCGATCACGCCCTCGTCGCGCGCCACCCAGTCGTGCGCGACGAGCAGGTGCGTCGTGCACAACCGCAGCGGCGCGTGCGGGTCGGCGGGCGCGGTGCACTGGCCGCGCTCGTCGACGGCGGTGCAGGCGGCGCCATCCGTTGCCATGCCCGCAGGCTAACCCGCACCTCCGACGCGCTCCCAGCGTGCTCCATGCTCGACGGCGCGAGTGCTGCCGGGTCAGCTGGAGAGGTTCTCGTCGAGGAAGGCGCGGACATCCGCGAGCTCGTCGGCGCTGATGCCGTGGGCGAGACCGGGGTAGACGCGCTCGACGAGCGTCGCGTGCCGCGGCAGCCACTCGGCTGTGCGTGCGACGGCGTGCGCGGCGATGACGCGGTCCTCCGCGCCGCGACCCCAGAAGACGGCGGGCCGGGATGTCTCGAGCCCGGCGTCGGCGGGTTGCGGCGCGCCGAGCACGAAGCCGCCGAGCACGACCGGGGCGAGCACGCGCGCGGGGCGTGTGCGGAGCAGCTGCGTCGCCATGAGGCCGCCCTGCGAGAAGCCGATCGGCACCACGCGGGTCGCGGCATCCAGGTGCTCGTCGACCCACGCCCAGATCGCGGCGGTCGCGGCCTCGACTGGCGCGGCGTCGGGGCTGCCCGGCGTCGTGATCTGGAACCACGCGGCACCCGGACCGGCGGGCAGCGGTGCGCGCAGCGACGCCCACGGAAGGTCGAGCCCGAGGGCGGGCATGAGGCCGGCCAGGTCGCGCTCGTTCGAGCCGAAGCCGTGCAGCAGCAGCGCGACCGCGCGTGGGGTCGCGACATCCGCGCTGCCGAGGTCGCCGGACCGGAGGTCGAGCAGCATCGTCATCGGGCCAGGAGCTCCTCGGTCGTGAGGTCGGGCAGCGCGACGGTGACGTGCGTGCCCCACGGATCGGCGACCGCGACCGAGCGGCCGTCGTCGGCGAACTGCAGGCCGCGCGACTGCAGGCGGGCGACCAGCGCGTCGAGGTCCTCCCGGCCGGGCACGGTCACCGAGACGTCGCCGAGACCGAGGCTCACCGCGCGCGGACCCGCGCCACGGCTGTTCCAGGTGTTCATCGCGATGTGGTGGTGGTAGCCGCCGGCCGACGCGAAGACCGCGCCCGGGTAGCCGGACTGCGTGGTCTCGAAGCCGAGCGCGTCGACATAGAAGTCGCTCGCGGCGGCGAGGTCGCCGACCTGCAGGTGCACGTGCCCGACCTTGCCGGCGAGTGCGGGGCCGGCGTCGACGGCCGCCTGCGTGAGGTGCTGCTGCAGGTAGGCGTTGGGGTCGAGGTAGGCGGTCGCCATGCGGATCTGCTCGCCGTCGTGGATCCACGTGCTGCGGTCGCGATCGGTGTACAGCTCGACGCCGTTGCCCTCGGGGTCGGTGAAGTAGAAGGCCTCGCTGACGAGGTGGTCGCTCGAACCGACGAAGCGGCTGCGCGGATCCTGCGCGGCGCGCAGGACGGTCGCGGCGAGGCTCGCCTTGTCGTCGAACAGGAATGCCGTGTGGAAGAGGCCAGGCTGGCGCGGGTCGACGCCCGGCAGGTCGGGCGTGTGGATGAGCCGCACGAGCGGGGTCGTGCCGCGGCCGAGCACGCGGTGCACCTCGCGGTCGCGGCTGTGCTCCTCGAGCGGCTCCATCGCGAGGGCGTTGGAGTAGTAGGAACTCATGCCCTCGAGGTCGCCGACCCGCAGGGTCACCGCGCCCATCGAGGTCGCAGGGTTGAGGATGCGCTCGTCCATCAGGAACTCCAGTCATTACTTGTAGCTACAACTTTACCTGATGGCTGCAACGGGCGCACCCTCGCCCGCATTCCAGGTCGCCGCCGGTCACTCGGCGAGCGCCTCGTCTCCTCGCGTGGACTCTCGACGGACCGTGCGCGCGAGCAGGCCGACCCCCACCGCCGTCACCACCCAGGGTGCGACGACGATCAGCGGGTCCATCCACTGGTGCGCCGTGTCGGCCCGACCCACCCCGAAACGCGAGGAGATCCCGTGCCGGCGGGCCTCGCTGAGCACGCCGGTCTGCGTGATCGGGTTGTCCGGACGGGTCGAGGCCAGGGACGCGACGTGCTGCGTGGCGGCGTCGACGCGGTCGCCGAGCACCAGCAGCAGCCAGTGCGCGGCCCGGGCCTCGCTGTAGTTCTCGTAGGCGAACCGGCGGATGGCACCGGCGATGCCACGCAGCGGGGCAGTGGTACCGAACACCGGCGGTAGCATGCCGTGCTCGATCGAACGCTCCCGAGGCTGGAGTTCGGGCTGTCGCTCGGGGAGATCCCAATGCGCGCCGTTGTCCTCCGGGGAGAGCGTCGCTTCACGAGGATACGACGGACGGTCGGCGGGGTCGAGGTCGGCACCCCAACCTGGGATTCGGCGTCGGAGCTCGTCCGGGTCGGGTCGGCGCAGGTGCGCGTCGGCGGTGTAGGGCATGGTGATCTCCTTCGTTCAGGCCGCGGTCGGAACGACGACGGTCTTGATGCAGTCGTCGAGCTTGGCCGAGAACATGTGGTAGCCCTCGGCGATGTCGTCGAGGGGGATCTGGTGGGTGATGATGTCGCGCGGCGTCAGGTAGCCGGCCTTGATGTGCTCGAGCAGACGCGGCCACTGCCGCTTGACCGGGCACTGGTTGGTGCGGATGGTGAGGCCCTTGTTCATGGCGTCACCGAACTTGACCGCGCTGAAGAGCGGGCCGTACGCCCCGACCACCGACACCGTGCCGCCCTTGCGCACCGAGTCGATCGCCCAGTTCAGCGCGACGGGCGAGCCGCCCTGCAGCTTGAACTTCGCCGAGGTGACGTGCTGCAGGAAGTTGCCGTCCGCCTCGGCGCCGACCGCGTCGATCACGACGTCGGCGCCGAGCCAGTCGGTCGTGCGCTTCATCTCCACCACGACGTCGTCGACCTCGGTGAAGTTGAGCGTCTCCGCGTGCGCGAACTCTCGAGCCTTCTGCAACCGGTACTCGAGGTGATCGATCACGATGACGCGACCCGCCCCCATCAGCCACGCCGACTTGGCGGCGAACAGGCCCACCGGGCCGGCCCCGAACACGACGACGGTATCGCCCTGCGCGATGTCGCCGAGCTGCGCACCGAAGTAGCCGGTCGGCAGGGCGTCCGTCAGCAACAGGGCATCGCGGTCATCGAGCCAGTCCGGGATGATCGAGGGTCCGACGTCGGCGAGCGGCACGCGAACGTACTCGGCCTGGCCCCCGTCGTAGCCACCGCTGGTGTGCGAGTACCCGTAGATCCCGCCGACCGCCGTGGCGTTGGGGTTGACGTTGTGGCAGTTGGAGTACAGGCCGCGCACGCAGAAGTAGCAGGACCCGCAGAAGATGTTGAACGGCACCATGACGCGGTTGCCGGGCCGGAGTCGTTCGACGGACGGCCCGATCTCGACGACCTCTCCCACGAACTCGTGGCCGAACGTCGTTCCGATGCGGGTGTCGGGGATCATGCCGTGGTACAGGTGCAGATCAGAGCCGCAGATCGCGGCGAGGCTCACCCGCACGATCGCGTCGTTCGGATGTTCGATCCGGGGGCGTTCCTTCTCCTCGACCTGGACCTTGTAGGGCCCTCGGTAGACCATCGCGCGCATCGTGGCTCCTCTCGCCTGGCGTTCACGGATGAGCGGTCAGCCCAGCACGGGGGCACGCCAGCCGACAGGGGGTTGCCATCCGGGGTGAGAAGAAGTGCGCGCAGCGCCTCAGCGGCGCGGATCGGTGCCGGGCGCGTCAGGCGGGCTCGTGGTTGCGGCGTTCGAGCTGGTAGATCGCCGCCTGCGTGCGCCGCTCGAAGCCGAGCTTCGACAGCAGGCCCGACACGTAGTTCTTCACGGTCTTCTCGGCGAGGCCGAGCTCCTCGCCGATCTGGCGGTTCGTGAGGCCGTCGGCGATGAGCGCGAGCACCTGCCGCTCGCGCAGGTTCAGCGCGCTGAACCTCGGGTCGTCGTGGTCGTCGCGCGCAGCCTGCTCGGCCACCTTCGCCGAGACCGTGCGGTCGATGAGCGTGCGCCCCTTCGCCACCGCGCGGACGTCCTCGACGATGGTCGTGCCGCGCACGTTCTTCAGCACGTACCCGGCCGCACCGGCCAGCACGGCCGACATGGCGGCGGCGTCGTCGTCGTACGCCGTCAGGATCAGGCAAGCCAGTTCCGGATGCCGCGAACGCAGCTCGCGGCACAGGTCGATGCCGTCGCCGTCGGGCAGCCGCATGTCGAGCACCGCGACATCGGGCGACGTCGCCTCGATGCGCGCCAGCGCCTGCGCCACCGTGCCGGCCTCGCCGACGACCTCGAGGTCGCGCTCGCGTTCGAGCAGCTCGGCGACGCCCCGACGGACGATCTCGTGGTCGTCGACCAGGAACACGCGGGTCATGGTTCTCACTCCTCGATGGGGACGGGGACCGACCACCGGGCTCGCGTGCCGCGAGCGCCCGTCTCGATCCGGAAGGAACCGCCGAGCCGCTCGGCGCGCACGCGCAGGTTCTCGAGCCCGCTGCGGCGGGCCGTGACCTCGATGCCGTGGCCGTCGTCGGTGACGTCGGCCGTGACCTCGCCGTCGACCGCCGCCACGGTGAGGTGCACGGATGCCGCCCCCGAGTGCTTCACGACGTTCGACAGCAGCTCGCGCACCGACGCGGTGAGCTCGTCGGCGAGCCGGCCCTCCGCGACGAGGTCGACGGGGCCGCTGAAGGTGACGGCCACGGGTTGTGGCAGATGGCTCGAGGCGGTGGCCGCGAGGTCGAGCACGCGGTGCCGCAGCGTGGGGACGCCGTCGGCACGCGGGGTGAGCGCGAACACGATCGTGCGGACCTGCGCGATCGCGTCGTCGATCGCGGAGACCGCCGACTCGATGCGCGAGTTGGCCGGGTCGCGCGAGCCCGACGCGACGGCCTGCAGGTCGAGACCGGCGCCGTAGAGCTGCTGCACGACGTGGTCGTGGAGGTCGCGCGCGATGCGGGCGCGGTCCTCGAGCAGGATCGTGCGCTGCTGCGCCTCGCGGGCGCCGGCGAGCTCGTGCGCGAGCGACACGCGCTCGGCGAAGTCGTCGGCGATGCGCATCTCGGCCGGCGTGTAGTGCGGGGTCCCGGGGGTCCGCCCGGCGACGATGACGGCGCGGGGCGAGCCGGCCTCGCGGACGACGACGAACAGCGCCGGGCCGACATGCCCGTCGTGCTCGAGCGCCAGCGCGTCGGCGAGGCCGTCGATCCGCCCGCCCGGCGTCGCGCGCGTCTCACCGCCCTCGAGGACGACCGCGGCGAGCGTGCGGTCGGAGGGGATCACCGCGCCGGCGATCGCATCGGCATCCCTGCCGCGCGCCTCGATCACGCGCAGGTCGTGATCGTCCTCGGCCGGGACGAGGATGGCGATCCGATCGGCGGCGCCGCGCGAGGCCAGTTCGTCGGCGAGCAGCGCGGCCGTGCCCTCGGTGTCGGGGTCGGTGAGCAGTGCCGAGACGACCTGGGCGGATGCCGCGGCCCACGCCTCGCGCATGCGCGCCTCGGCGAACCGCCGCGCGTTGTCGATCGCGACGCCCGCGGCGGCGGCGAGCGCGGAGGTCAGCTCGATGTCCTCCTCGGAGAACTCGCCCTGTCGCTGGTTGGTGAGGTACAGGTTGCCGAAGACCTCGTCGCGCACGCGCACCGGCACGCCGAGGAAGCTGCCCATGGGCGGATGGTTCGGGGGGAACCCGACCGAGCGGGGATCGTCGCCGATGCGTCGCAGCCGGATCGGGTCGGGATGGTCGATGAGCGCGCCGAGCAGCCCGTGCCCCTCCGGCAGGTGGCCGATGCGACGGACCGCATCGTCGGGCATGCCGACGTGGATGAACTCCTCGAGGCCGCCCTGCGGCGCGAGCACGCCGAGCGCGCCGTACTCGGCGTCGACGAGCTCGACGGCCGCCTCGACGATGCGGCGCAGCACCTCGGCGAGCTCGATCTGCTCGACGACGGCCTGGGTCGCCCGGAGCAGGGCGCGGAGCCGGCCCTGCGTGCGCATCAGCTCGTCTGCGCGCTCGACGAGGTCCCGGAGGGCCCGATCGAGCTCGACTCGAGGCCCCTCCGGGAATGACAGCGGCGACGCGTGGGTGATGGTCCCCCCATCCCGACGGATGGCGAAACTGTAGCATCCGGCGTGTCGACGGCGCACGAGGGACCAAAGACCCCGCTCGGTGCAATGGGCCTACCGGATGCTTGCTCCATGACGATCTTGGTCGGGGCGGACGGAAGTGTCGCGAGCCGGGCCGCCCTCACCTGGGCGCTCGAGCGGGCGCGGACCACCCGCGACGACCTCGCACTCGTCACCATCGTCGACGACGAATGGGGGTCCGTCGGCGGCTCCGCGCTCGCGGAGCTGAAGCGCACGGCGGAGGAGCGGGCGGAGCGCGAGCTCGCGTTCGCGCGGAACCTCGGCGCGAACATCGCGATCCGGAGCGCCGTCCAGGTGGGCAGCCCGATGCTCGCGCTCGCCGACGCGGCGCGCGAGGCCGACCTCGTGGCGGTCGGCACGCACAAGGTCGGCTACTTCCACGGGCACGCGCTCGGTTCGCGCAGCCTGCAACTGGCAGCGGTGTCGGTGACCCCGAGCGCGGTGGTCCCGGTCACCTCATGGCGGGGGCGCAGTGGCGTCGCCGTCGGCGTGGCGGACGGAGTGGACAGCGACGACGCGGTCCGCTTCGCCGCGGGGGAGGCGAGCCGGCTGGGGGAGCCGCTCGTCCTGCTCCGGGCCGACGGCGGCGCCGGTCGCTCGAGCATCGGGGAGCGCGCGGCGTCCCTCGCCGCCGCCGTGCACCCGGGCCTGGCGATCGAGGTGCGCACGACCGCCGACCCCGCGTCGGGCGCGCTCATCGGCATCTCCCGGCGCGCCGTGCTGACCGTCACGGGTCGACGCGTGCCGAGCCGCGGGTTCCTTCCGCTCGGGCGCACCAACACCGACCTGCTCATGAACCTCGCCGGCCCCGTCGTGGTCGTGCCGCACACGTCCGTCGAGGCCGTGGTCGTGGGGTGGACCGCCGCGTGACGCGCGAGCTCGCCGCGGTCGACCGATGGTGGCGGGCGGCGAACTACCTGAGCGTGGGCCAGATCTACCTGCGAGACAACGCGCTGCTGCGCCATCCGCTCGCCCCCGAGCACGTCAAGCCGCGACTGCTCGGGCACTGGGGGACCGCGCCGGCGCTGAACCTGGTCTGGGCGCACCTGAACCGCGCGATCCGCGAACGCGCGCTGCGGGCGCTGTACATCGCGGGCCCCGGCCACGGCGGGCCGGCGATGCTCGCGAACGCCTGGCTCGAGGGCACGTACACCGAGCGGTATCCGCGCGTGTCGCTCGACGAGCGGGGCATGACCGAGCTGTTCCGCCAGTTCTCCACGCCCGGCGGCGTGCCCTCGCATGCGGCGCCGCAGACACCCGGGTCGATTCACGAGGGCGGCGAGCTGGGGTACTCGCTCGCGCACGCGTTCGGCGCGGCGCTCGACGCGCCCGACCGCCTCGTCGCGTGCGTCGTCGGCGACGGCGAGGCCGAGACCGGCACGCTCGCCGCGAGCTGGCACCTCAACGCGTTCCTGAACCCGTCGACGGATGGCACGGTGCTGCCGATCCTCAACCTGAACGGGTGGAAGATCGCGAACCCGACGGTCCTCGCGCGCCTGCCCGAGTCGCAGCTGCTCGAGCTGTTCCGCGGCTACGGATACGCTCCGGTGCTGGTCGAGGGCGATGTCGGCGTCGAGCCCATGCGGGTGCACGAGGCGTTCGCGAGCGCCCTCGACGATGCGCTCGACCGGATCGACGGGATCCGCGCCGAGCACGCCGGTGACCCGGAGCGTCCGCAACCCGCGTGGCCGATGATCGTGCTGCGCACGCCCAAGGGCTGGACCGGCCCGCGCGAGGTCGACGGCGAACCCGTCGAGGGCACGTGGCGTTCGCACCAGGTGCCGCTCTCGGGCGTGCGCGACGACGCCTCGCACCTGCGGCTGCTCGAGGAATGGCTGCGGTCGTACCGGCCCGATGAGCTGTTCACGGCGGATGGCGCGCCCGCGCCCGAGCTCGACGAGTGCCGGCCGCGCGGTGAGGCGCGCATGAGCGCGACACCCGCGGCGAACGGCGGCGAACTGCTCCGCGACCTCGTGCTGCCGGATGCCGCGGCGCATCGCGTCGACCCGGGCGCCACCGTCGAGTCGACGCGCGTGCTCGGAGGGTGGCTCGCCGAGGTGATGCGGCGCAACCCGCACGACTTCCGGCTGTTCGGGCCGGACGAGACGGCGTCCAACCGGCTCGACGCGGTGTGGGAGGTCACCTCCACCCAGTGGATGGCCGCGCGCCTCCCCGTCGACCGCCGCCTCGGCCGCAGCGGGCGGGTGATCGAGGTGCTGAGCGAGAACCTGCTGCAGGGCCTGCTCGAGGGCTACCTCCTGACCGGGCGCCACGGCCTGCTCGCCTCCTACGAGGCGTTCATCCACATCGTCGACTCGATGTTCAACCAGCACGCGAAGTGGCTCGAGGTCGCCGACGAGGTGCCGTGGCGACGATCGGTCGCGTCCCTGAACTACCTGCTGAGCTCCCACGTGTGGCGGCAGGACCACAACGGCTTCTCGCACCAGGACCCGGGTTTCCTGAACCACGTCGTGAACAAGGGACCCGACGTCGTGCGCGTGTACCTGCCGCCCGACGCCAACTCCCTCCTCACCGTGGCCGAGCACTGCCTCGCCTCCCGCGACCACGTCAACGTGATCGTCGCGGGCAAGCAGCCCGAGCCGTCGTTCCTCTCGTACGAGGCCGCGCGGGCGCACGCCGAGCGCGGCCTCGGCGTCTGGGCGTGGGCGGGCACCGAGGTCGAGGGGCGCGAGCCCGACGCGGTCGTGGCCACGGCGGGCGACGTGCCGACGCTCGAGGGGCTCGCCGCGGTCGAGCTGCTGCGTGAGTCGGTGCCGTCCCTGCGGGTGCGGTTCGTCAACGTGGTCGACCTGATGCGACTGCGAGCGCCCGACGAGCATCCGCACGGCCTGCCGGCCGACGAGTTCGCGGCGGTGTTCACGGATGCCGCGCCCGTCGTGTTCGCCTTCCACGGGTATCCGTCGCTCATCCACCAGCTCGCCTACCGGCAGCCGAACCACGGGAGCTTCCACGTGCACGGGTTCGCGGAACGGGGCACCACCACGACGCCGTTCGACATGCTCCGGATGAACGGCCTCGACCGCTACACGCTCGCGCTCGCGGTGCTCCGGCACGTGCCGGGCGGCGAGCTGCGCCATCCGCACGCCGTCGCGCACCTGACGGCCGCGCGGGACCGGATGCGCTCGCACGCCTACGAGTACGGGGAGGACAGCCCGGAGGTCACGGCGACCGCGTGGCTCGATCGGCTCCTCGCCGCGGCGCGCGACTGAGCTCGCGCGCGGCGCTCCACGCAGCGCCGCGGGCGCGGACCAGCAGCCAGGTCGCGGCGGCCGCCCCGAGCGCCCAGGCGGCGAGCACCAGGAGCGCGACCCACGCGACTGCCGGCCCGTCGGGCCGCCAGGCGTCGAGCAACGCCGTCCTCACGTGCGCGAGGGGGAAGATCGCGCCGATCGCGCGCATCCAGTCGGGACCGCCGACGAGGAAGATGTCGGACACGAACGCGACGACGAAGAGGATCATGAGCGCCGCGGCCCCGGCGGCGCGCGCGTCGGGCAGCGCGGTCGCCAGCAGGAGCCCGCACGCGGCGAGCGATGCCACGGCGAGCACGATGACGAGGGCGCTGAGCGCGAGCCCGCCGACAGTGGTGCGCAACTCGAAGGCGAGCGCGCCGACGAGCAGCAGCGTCGCGGCGATCGCCCACGCGACGAGCACGGCCGCCGCCGCGCGGCCGGCGCCGAGCTCCCCGATCGAGAGCGGTGTGCCGCGCAGCCGCTTGAGCAGTCCGCGCTCGGCCGAGCGCGCCACCCACTCGGCCGTGTTCATGAACGCGACCACTCCGACGCCCCACGCGCACATCGCGGCGGCCGTCGAGGTGACGATCGGGATGCCGTCGCGCTCGCCCGCGCCCTGCAGTGTCACGAGCAGCCAGAGCAGGCCGACCGGGATGCCGATCGAGAAGAACAGGTCGCCCGGTCGGCGTACCGTCGAGCGGAGCGCGGCGCCGAGCTGACCGAGCGTGCGCGTGAAGGGGGTGCTGGGGCGGGGTTCCGCGGGTGCGGGGACCTCGCCACGGGCCTGCGGTCCTCCTCGACCAGCGGGGGGAGTGGCGGCACGCGCCTGCGGTCGGCGGCGGAGGCGGGGCTCCCAGCGGAACGCGAGCGCTGCGACGATCACGCCGCCCACGCCCCACGTGGCGATGATCGCGAGGTTGCCGAGGTTCCACGCCGAGGCGTCGTCGTACGGGTCGAACAGCTCCTGGAGCGAGTCGACGAACGGCTTCAGCGGCAGCATCCACGCGAGGTCCTCGATCCACTGCGGCAGCGATCCGCCGATGATGAACACGCCAGAGATGAACGAGAGCACGACGGCCGCGCCCACCGTGATGGCCTCGGTGGCGCGGGCCGACGGCGCGAGCGAGGCGATCGCGATGCCGAGCGCGCTGAACGACGCCAGGCCCACGAGCACCGTGACGACGAGCGGCACCACCGCCTCGCCCGGCACCGTCACGCGGTACGCCACGACCGCGACGGCGAGCACGACCGCGACCGCCGCGGCGCCGAGCAGCGTCACCGCGACGACCTTGCCGGCCACGTACGCCCAGCCGGGCAGCGGGGTGCCGCGCAGGCGCTTGAGCACGAGCGTCTCGCGGTCCTCGGCGACGGTCGTCGCGATCGAGGGCAGCGTCGCGAACAGGCAGCCCATCGCGAGCGCGGTCGGCGTCGCGAACTGCATCACGCGCAGTCCGGTCGACTCGTCGATGACGGCGTTGCCCGCGACGATGCCGACGAGCACGAGCCACACGAGGGGCAGGCCGAACGTGAACACGAAGGCGATCCGGGCGCGCCACAGCGACCGGACGTCGTGCGCGCTCCGGCGCACCAGGAGCGCGGCCGGCCCCGGCCGACCGGCCTCGACCGCGGGCGGCGGTCCAGCGGCGACGGATGCCTCGGGGGCGGAGGTCACGCGGGCACCGCCTCGTCGGCTCCCGCGTGCACGGCACGCTCGCCGACGAGCTCGAGGTAGGCGTCCTCGAGCGTGGGGCGGCGCACCTCGAGCTCGTCGAGCGGCACCCGGTGCTCGAACGACCAGGTCGTCATCGCGTGGAGGGTGCGCGCGGCGTCATCCGTCGTCACCCGCCACGCGGCGCCGTCGCGCTCGATCGTCGGTCCGATGCCGACCGCGGCGCGCAGCCCCGCCGGCGCGGTGATCTCGTCGCCGGTCGCGACCGCGACATCCGTCGAACCGTCGGTGCGGAACTCGATCACCGTCGCCCTGCCGCGAGCGGCGAGGTCGCCCGGCGTGCCGAGCGCGACGAGCCGGCCCGCGACCACGACCGCCACTCGATCGGCCAGGTGCTGGGCCTCGTCGAGGTAGTGGGTCGTGAGCAGGATCGTCGTGCCCTTCGCCTTCAGGTCGCGCACGATCGACCAGGCCTGCCGGCGGGCCTCCGGATCGTAGCCGACCGTGGGCTCGTCGAGGAAGAGCACCTCGGGATCGCCCACGAGCCCCAGCGCGAGGTCGAGCCGGCGCTTCTGCCCGCCCGACAGGGTCCGCACGCGCGCCGACCGCTTGGCGGCGAGCCCGACGAGGTCGATGACGGCGTCGGCATCGAGCCGGCGCGGATAGAGGTTGCGGTGCAGTCGCACGAGTTCGGCGACCGTCGCATCCTCGTCGAATCCCGCCTCCTGCAGCACGATGCCGATGCGCTCGCGCAGCGCCCGCTCGCGCCGTGCGGGATCGTGCCCGAGCACGCGCACGTCGCCCGAGTCCGCGGTGCGGTGTCCCTCGAGGATCTCGACGACGGTCGTCTTCCCTGCGCCGTTCGGGCCGAGCAGCGCGACGAGCTCGCCGCGGTCGATCTCGAGCGAGACCCCGTCGACGGCCTGCACGTCGCCGTACGCCTTGCGCAGGTCGCGTACCTCGATCGGCCGCATGCGCCACCTCCCGCGTCGGTCTCGACGGTAGGGGCGACGGATGGCGCGTGCCGGGTCGAAAGACCCCCGGAACAGTGGATCGGGCCCGTGTCAAGCCCCCGAGGCGATGTCCCCCGTTCGGGCGGGGAAGGTAGAGTACTCCGGCGGACGGACAGCGACGAGACGGTGAATGGCATGGAGAACCCCCGACCGGATGAGGCAGGCAGGCGGCGAGGCCGCCGCGCGGCGCCGCCGACCGGTCCCGTGGGTCCCCTCGAGGCCGTGACGGCCGCCGTCGCCTCCGGGCTCACGGTCGGTCGCGCGAAGCTCCTGACCGCCCGAGGCCGGGCTGGGGAGGCCGTCTCGGCCTTCCGGGCCGGCCCGGTGCTGCCGTGGGTCTCGGCGCACCGCATGCTCGTGCTCATCGGCGGTGCGCTCGTCGTCTCGGCACTCGCGATCGGCGGCACGATGGCGATGATCGCGCAGGTGCCCCGTCCGGTCGCCGGCGGCGGCATCGCCGAGGAGGAGGCGGCGCGCCCGCAGCCCGGCTCCGGCTTCACGATGCCGAGCCCGGTGCCGACCAGCCCGGCGCCGTCGCCCACGCCGTCGCCGACCCCCACGCCCACCGGCGAACCGGAGGCGGGCGAGAGCGGCACGCCCGTGCTCGATCCCGCGCCGAGCGGTGAGCCCGTGGCGCCGACCACCGAGCCGATCACCGACGCGAACGGCCGACCCGACCCGCCGGGTGCCACGAATCGCCCCGAGAAGCCCAAGGACTGACGGGCTCCCCAGGAGACGCGCCGTCGGGGCGCCGGCGGCCCTACTGCGGCGCGGCAACCGCGACGCAGTCGGTGGGTGGTCGGCAGGCCGGCGGCGAAGGCTCCCGGGGGACGGGAACGGTCTTCAGCTCGCCGACCGGCCTGCCTGGAGGTGACGACCACCTCTCGACTCGAGTCTGGTGCCGCGCGCTCGTCGTGGGGAGGGCCTTGACATCATCCCCCGAAGGTGGGTCATGGCGGAGCATTCAGCTTCGTCACATCCCGCGTTCACTGCACGTTCGGCTCCCCGTGCTGCGCTAGGTTGACCACACCCGGACGACCAGCAAGTCGACGAGACGGAGCATTCGTGAACATCCGGAGGGCCGAGTATCCGCGGCCGTCGCATTTCCTCCTGCACATCAGCGACACGCACCTGCTCGGCGGCGGACGCCGGCTCTACGACCGGGTCGCCGCCGACACCCACCTCCGGGAGCTCTTCGAGCAGTTCGAGGCGTCGGGCGCGCGGCCCGAGGCGATCGTCTTCACGGGCGACCTCGCCGACCGCGGCGAGCCCGAGGCGTACGAGCTGCTCCGCGACATCGTCGAGCCCGCCGCAGCGCGACTCGGCGCGCAGGTGATCTGGGTCATGGGCAACCACGACGAGCGCGACGCGTTCCGTCGCGGCCTGCTCGGCGACGCCATCGGCGGGCAGCGACCGGTCGACCGGGTCCACGATGTCAACGGCCTCCGCGTCATCACCCTCGACACGACCGTGCCCGGGCACCATCACGGCGAGGTCACGGGCGACCAGCTCGACTGGCTCGCCGAGGAGCTCTCGATCCCGGCGCCCGACGGCACGATCCTCGCGCTCCACCACCCGCCGGTGCCGAGCGTCCTCGACCTGGCCGTCTCGGTCGAGCTGCGCGACCAGGCGGCCCTGGCCGAGGTGGTCGCGGGAAGCGACATCCGCTCGATCATCGGCGGACACCTGCACTACTCGTCGACCGCCATGTTCGCGGGCGTGCCCGTCTCGGTGGCGTCGGCGAGCTGCTACACGCAGGACCTCACGGTGCCCGTCGGCGGCACGCGCGGTCGCGACGGCGCGCGGGCGTTCAACCTCGTGCACGTGTACCCCGACACGGTGCTGCACTCGGTCGTGCCGCTCGGGGAGACCCCCGCCCTGGCCTTCATCGACGCCGAGGAATCGGCGCGCCGCCTCGCGCTCACGGGCGTGGTGATCCCGGATGCCGCCTCGCCGATGATCGTGCGGACGGCGGAGCCGCCGTTCACCGAGCCCATCCCCGTGCTCGCCTAGGCTCCGCCGGTCGAGGAGGACGCCCAGCGCCCGTACCGAGACCTACGCCGTGAGGTCCTCCGCTGCGCGCCGGAGCTCGTCGATCGACGGCACGTCGCCCGTCGCCGCGAGGCTCGCCGCGGCATCCGTCGCACCCTTCTCCCACGGGGCGGGGAACGGGAAGTACCGCTCGAGGAAGTCGATGACCGCCGTGGTGCGCTCCTCCACCGAGATCTCGGGGAAGCTGCCGTCGTTCAGGCAGAACATGTCCATGTCGCGCCGCTTCAGCAGCCGCCGCATGGCCGGCACGGCGCGCTTGAGCGTGGTCTCGATGTACTTGACCTTCGCGTCGGTCTGCACGACCGCGCGCCCGGTGAGCAGCGCGTAGTAGTGGTAGAGCGAGTTGGTGACCGAGATGTCGGTCGCCGAGCGGAAGCGGCTCGCGGCGGTGCGCCGGAACTCGTCGGGGAAGGTCGCCTCGAGCTCGGCCATGACGCTCTTGCGCAGCGGCGCCGCGGAGTGCTCGAGGTGGCGCGTCGTGACCTTGCCGAACCGCTCGCGCAGCAGCGCGCGGTTCACGCGCGCGGCGTTCTCGAAGCCCGAGCGGCTCGGGTCGGTCTCGCCGAGCCCGATGCGCGTCGTTGCCTCGACGAACTTGGTGATGCCGCCCGGCGAGAAGAACAGGTCGGGCGAGAGCGGACGGCCGAAGAACATGTCGTCGTTGGAGTAGAGGAAGTGCTCGGCGAGGCCCTCGATGCGGTGCAGCTGGCTCTCGATCGCGTGCGAGTTGTAGGTGGGCAGCATCGAGGTGTCGGCGAACATCTCCTCGCTGCGCACGATCGTGACCTTGGGGTGCTTCGCAAGCCACTTCGGCGCCGGCGAGTCGGTGCAGATGAAGATGCGACGCACCCAGGGTGCGAACAGGTGCACCGACCGCAGCGCGTACTTCAACTCGTCGATCTGACGGTAGCGGGCCTCGGACTCGTCGCCCTCGCCGACCACGTACGTCTGCATGCGACGCGCGCGCTCGCGGAGGAACTCGACGTCGGAGCCGTCGACCCAGGAGAACACCATGTCGATCTCGAAGTCGATGTCGCTCGCGAGCGGCGCCCACATGTGCTCGATCGTGCGCCAGTCGCGCCCGTGCAGGTGCACGGTCTCGTCGACCGCCTCCGAGCGGGGGAGCGTGCGGCGCATGAGCGCGTTCTCGCACGGCGCCTCGATGACGTCGTCGCCGAAGCGCCAGAACTCCAGCTGCAGCGCCGACTCGGCGCCGTACCGCAGCCGGCCCACGGGTTCGATGCGGGGGCGGTACAGCCGTACGGCCTGCGGCTTGCGGTGCGCCGAGAGCGTGCCGTCGGCGACGAGCACGTGGGCGGCGTCGGCCGCCTTCTCGGGTACGAGCGTGGCCGAGTAGAACGGCTCGTTCGCGAACGCGGTCGCGAGCGCGCGGACCACGCGCTTGCGGTCGGCGCGATCGACGGCGATCACGGCGCGGCCGCCGTCGCGGCGGACCAGCAGGTGATCGATGCCGGCCTCGTCGAGGGCGGAAGCCACGGCGAGCAGGTCCTCGACCATCGACTCGTGCGGCGTCGCGTGCCCGTTCGCGAGCGCGTACTGGCCCTTTCGGACGACGACGTCGTCGCGGTCGAACCGCGCGTGCGGGGTCGGGGAGGTGACCAGCACGAGCTCGGGGACGTCGCTCAGCTGCAGCCCCCGGTCGGGATCGGGGAGGGGGCGGCGGAAGGCGTCGCCCTTGGCGAGGCCGTTGCGCTCGGTGCGGTCGTCGGGGAACTGGTCGGGCTCGGTCGTCGTCACGTCGTGGGGTGCTCCGGGGTTCGTCGGTCGGCGCGCGCAGGCGCCGGATGCACCAATCGTACGGCCGCGACGGCCCCGCCCCGGCGGCCTCGTGTGTTGCGCTCCGTTTCCGGACATGACGCACAGTGACGCGCGACCCTTGATGGCGCGGGCCGCGCGTCCGTAGCCTCGTGCGAACCCCGTCCGAGGAGGCGCCATGTCCAGCTCCGCGACCGCCGTGCACGCCGGCGCCGGGCCGCTCGCCGTGCTCGACGACGCCGGGCTCGAGGTGCCGGTGCTCGGCGGACGGCGCGTGCGCCACGTGAACCTGGATGTCGCGGCCTCTGCGCCGGCCCTGGCCGCCGTCAGCGCGCACATCGCCCGCGTGCTGCCCTACTACTCGAGCGTGCACCGCGGCACGGGCTACCCGTCGCAGGCCTCGACCGCGCTCGTCGACGACGCGCGCGTCGCCGTCGCCCGGCATGTGGGCGCCCGCCTCGACGACGCGGTCGTCTTCACGCGCAACACGACCGACGCGCTCAACCTGCTCGCGGGCGCGGTGCCCGGCGAGACCGTCGTGCTCGACATCGAGCACCACGCCAACCTGCTGCCGTGGCAGCGCGGTGGCCGGCGCGTGGTCGTGGCCCGGCCGACCGTCGCGGAGACGATCGCGGCGCTCGCCGAGGAGCTGCGGCGGCGGCCCGCCGCGCTCGTGTCGGTCACCGGCGCGTCCAACGTGACCGGCGAGGTGCTGCCCGTCGCGTCGATCGCCGCGCTGGCGCACGAGCACGGCGCCCGACTGGCGGTCGACGGCGCGCAGCTGCTGCCGCACCGACGGGTCGACCTCGCGGCATCCGGCATCGACTACCTCGCGTTCTCGGGGCACAAGGCGTATGCGCCCTACGGCGCCGGCGCGCTCGTCGGCCGATCGGACTGGCTCGACGCCGCACCGGCCTACCTGGCCGGCGGAGGCGCGGTCGAGGCCGTGCGGGTCGAGGGCGCGTCGTGGAAGACCGGCCCCGAGCGCCACGAGGCGGGCACGCCCAACGTGCTGGGCATCACCGCGCTCGCCCGTGCCCTGGCCGAGCTCGAACGACTCGGCGACGATGCCCGACGCGAGCACGAGGAGGCGCTGACCGCGCGCCTGCACGCGGGCCTCGGCGCGGTGCGCGGGGTCCGCGTCATCCGCGGCTTCGTCGACGCCGACGACCGGCTCGGCATCGCGACGATCGAGCTCGAACGCGGATCGGTGGGGCTCGTCGCCGCGGCGCTCGCGGCCGAGCACGGCATCTCGGTCCGCGCCGGACGCTTCTGCGCGCATCCGTTCTTCGACCGCGTCGCGGCGCGGGCGAACGGCCTGCGGGCCAGCCTCGGGGCGGGCTCGTCGGCCGACGACGTCGACCGGTTCGTCGACGCGCTCGCCCGGCTCGTCGCCGACGGCCCGGAGCACGACTACGACCGCACGCCCGCGGGCTGGTGCCCGCGCGTCGACGATCGCCCGCGGCCGAGCTTCGACTGACCGCCCGGGGGACGCCGCCGCCGGGACCTCCTACACTGGTTCGGGTCGAAGGGGGGTCGGATGCGTCCCATCACCGAGGACGAGCTCCGGTCGTCGTTCGTGAACGCGACCGACCGCGAGCTCGAGGAGCTCGAACTGCCGCTGGAGTACCTGCTCGTCGAGTGGGACCGGGTCGATGCGCTCGCCTGGCGCGACCGCAAGGCGAGTCGCCGCGGGTACCTCGTCACGCTCATCGACGACGAGCCGGTCGGGGTCGTGCTGCGTGCGGCCGATCCGCCGTCGTCGCGATTCCGGGCCGGGATGTGCAACCTGTGCCACACGCAGCAGCCGATGAACCAGGTCACGATGTTCTCCGCGCGACGCGCCGGCGAGGCCGGCCGCAACGGCAACACGATCGGCACGTACCTCTGCAGCGACCTGTCGTGCCAGGAGAACGTGCGGCTGCACGCGCCGCTGGCGCCTGCCGAGGTGCGCAGCGGTTCCCACGCGTGGGCGCGCATCGACGGCCTCGCGCGTCGCACGCGGGCGTTCGTGCAGGGCGTGCTCGCCGACTGACCCGGCGCGCGACCCGTCAGCCGTCGAGGGCGACCGGCTCGAGGGTCGGGCGCTTCGCCGTGCGACCGTCGCCCGAGGAGCGGCCCGTGAGGCGGCGGCCGATCCACGGGAGCACGTACTCGCGGTAGTACACCGCGGTGTTGCGGCTCTTCGGGCCCGCGGGCGCGGAGGCGACCTCGGCGACGCCCCACTCCTCGGGCACGACGATGCCGAGCGCGGTGAGCACGTTCGCCGCGACCTTCGCGTGCCCGAGCGAGTTGAGGTGCAGCTTGTCGGGCGACCAGTAGCGGATGTCGCGAAGCGCCCGATCGCCGAAGTTGTCGACGAACGTCACGCCGGGAAGCGACGCGAGGTCGTAGAGCGCCCGCGTGAGCCGCACCCCGCGCGCATCGAACACCCGGCCGAGCGGCAGGTGGTCGGTCGGGTTCGCGCCGCTCAGCATGATCACGTGGATGCCCTCGTCGCGAATGCGGTGCACCGCTTGGCGGAACCGGTCGGCGACGATCTCCTCGGCCATCCGCGGGCGCAGCATGTCGTTTCCGCCGCCGTTGAAGCTGATCGCCTCGGGCTTCAGCGCGATCGCGGCCTCGAGCTGCTCGTCGATGATCGGGCCGAGCTTGCGCCCGCGGATCGCGAGGTTGGCGTACCGCACCGGGTCGGGTGCCGCGGCGCGCGCCATCCCGAGCGCCACGAAGTCGGCCCAGCCGCGCACGCTGCCGTCGGGCAGTTCGTCGCCCACGCCCTCGGTGAAGCTGTCGCCGATGGCCGCGTACGAGGAGAACATGCGTTCCACGCTATCGCGTGCCATCCGCTCGCCCGCCCGCGCCGACCCCGGAGACGACCTGCGGCCGCTCCTCGGCTCGGGCCGCACTAGTGCGCGCTGTGCTTGTGCGCGTGCTCGAGCTCGCAGTCGCTGCCCGGGTACAGCAGCGCCTCGTGACCGTCGTCGAAGCGGACGAGGTACGGCGGGCCGCCGTCCGCGCCGCGGACCTCGAGCACCTCGCCGTGCCGCTCCGCGTTGCCCACGGCCTTGCCGTGGATGACCAGCCGATCGCCGACCGTCGCCTGCATCGGTACCCCCCTCGTCGCGAGAACGTCCTCATTCCACGGTACGCCCGGCGCCGGGCGACCGGAAGGCTCACTCCGTCGCGAGCAGCGCGGCCCACAGGTCGGCGCGCGCGTGGAACCCCGAGAGGTCGCGACTCAGAAGCTTCTCGGCGAGCGCGATGCGGCTGCGCACGGTGTGGCGGTGCACGCCCAGCTCCTGCGCCGTCGCGTCGAACTGGCCGCCGTGCTCGAGCCACGTGCGCGTGGTCTCGAGGAGCGCGGTGCCGTTGTCGCGGTCGTACTCGATGAGCGGCTCGAGCGTCGCCCGGGCGACCGCGCGCGCGTCGGTGCGGGCGAGGAACGCGAGCACGCCCTGCCGGCTGATGTCGTCGAACCACGTCACGCCGGGGCCGGTCTCGCGGGCGCGCTCGAGCGCGCGGGTCGCCTGCTCGTGCAGCCGGGCGAGGTCGGCGACGGATGCCGCGTCGGAGACGCCGACCGGCACGTCGAACTCGCTCGCGAGGTCGTCGGCGACCCCGCGGTCCCCGTCCTCGGCGACGACCACGACGGTCTCGCCGTCGCGGCCGAAGAACAGCCGGCCGGCCCGCTCGTCGACGAGGAGCTCGAGCTGCTCGGAGACCCGATCGACGTGCTCGGTGGGCAGGTCGGCGACCGCGACGCGGACGGGATCCTGCGGCAGCGGGCCCCACATCTCGGCGGAGACGCCGGCCGCGAGCTCGACGTCGCCCGCGAGCATCGAGCGCAGCAGGCCCGATCTGAGGTGACCGCGAGCACGGTCGAGATCGCGGTTCTGCTCGAGCGCGAGCCCGGCGAGCGCGATCACCGCGGTGACGACCTCGCGACCGGCGGCGTCGAGCTCGGGGGAGTCGCCGATCACGAGCACGCCGCGCAGCGCGCCGCCGGCGCCGAGCGTCTGCAGCGTCATCCGCTGCGACCGGCCCACCGATGCGCCGGCCTCGAGGGTCCGGCTCGCGCGCTGGCCGCGTCGCAGCATCGAGCGCGCCTCGCCGACCACCTCGCCGAGCGCGGGCTGGCCGAGCCCGCCGACGGGAGCCTCCCTGTCGAGCGCGCCCGCGGCGTCGACGAGGCCGACCCAGGTTCCGAGCCGATGGCTGAGCTCGGTGAGCGTCGCGCCGAGGCCGTCGGGGCGGAGCGCCGCGAGCGAGATCGCGCGCTGCGCCTGCAGCGCCCACGCCTGGCGGGCGTTCGCGTCGGCCGCGTTGAGGTCGGCGACGGTGCGCGCGACGCGGATGAACGGCACGCGGTACGGCACCTCGAAGAGCGGCACGCCGTGCCTCGCGCACGCCTGCGCCAGCAGGGGCGGGGTGCCCGCGCGCACGACCTCGGTGCCGAACCCGAGGGCTGCGATGCCCGCACCGGCGAGGCGAGCGACGTACGCGTCGAAGACGGCGGGGTCGTCATGGTCGGTGTCGGCGCCGAACTGGGTGCCGGTGGTGAGCAGCACCTGCCCGGGCTCGAGGAACGGCGCCGGATCCTCGAGGTCGGAACTGTGCACCCACGGCACCGGCGCGTCGAGCGCGGCGTCGGGAAGCGACGCCGCGTCGGTCAGGAGCGTCAGCGCGAGGTCGCCGCGATCGAGGAGGGTGCGAACGGTGGGCTTCACGGAACCTCCTCGGTGTACGCCACGTCGAGCACAGTGGGTACGAGTGTACATCGGGGAGGGGGTGGTATCCGCTTCGGGCTGCCTACCATGGCCCGACACCGCCACCGTCGTCACCGCATCGGAGCATCCCATGACCCTCGTCGAACCCACGGCCCTCACCGCCGTCGGCGGCCCCGCCCTCCCGCAGGAGCGTCGCCTCGTCACCAGCATCCCGGGCCCCCGCTCGCAGGAGCTCATGGCCCGCAAGGCCCAGGCCGTCGCGAAGGGCGTCGGCACCACCCTCCCCGTGTCGGTCGTCGCGGCGGGCGGCGGAGTCATCGTCGACGCCGACGGCAACTCGATCATCGACCTCGGCTCCGGCATCGCCGTGACCGGCGTCGGCAACGCGAACCCGCGTGTCGTCGAGGCCGTCACCGCGCAGCTGAACGCCTTCACCCACACGTGCTTCACCGTCGCGCCGTACGACTCCTACGTCGCCGTCGCCGAGAAGCTCAACGAGCTCACGCCGGGCGACCACGAGAAGCACTCGGCCCTCTTCAACTCCGGCGCCGAGGCCGTCGAGAACGCCATCAAGATCGCGCGCCACCACACCAGGAAGCAGGCGGTCGTCGCGTTCGACCACGCCTACCACGGCCGCACGAACCTCACCATGGGCCTCACGGCGAAGAACATCCCGTACAAGAACGGCTTCGGCCCGTTCGCGCCCGAGGTGTACCGCGCGCCGCTCAGCTACCCCTTCCGCGACGGCGGCCTCTCCGGCGCCGAGGCCGCGGCCCGCGCCATCCTGCAGATCGAGAAGCAGATCGGCGCCGAGAACCTCGCCGCCATCATCATCGAGCCCATCCAGGGCGAGGGCGGGTTCATCGTGCCCGCGCCCGGCTTCCTGCCGGCGCTCGTGAAGTGGGCGAACGAGAACGACGTCGTGTTCATCGCCGACGAGGTGCAGACCGGCTTCGGCCGCACCGGCGCCTGGTTCGCCAGCGACCACGAGGGCATCGTGCCCGACCTCGTCGTCACCGCGAAGGGCATCGCCGGCGGACTTCCGCTCTCGGCGGTCACGGGTCGCGCCGAGATCATGGACTCCGCCATGCCCGGCGGCCTCGGCGGCACCTACGGCGGCAACCCGCTCGCCTGCGCCGCCGCCCTCGCGGCCATCGAGTCGTACGAGCAGGACGGGCTCATCGAGCGCGCCCGCGAGATCGGGTCGGTGCTCATCGGCCGGCTCAACGCCCTGCGCACGGCCGACGCCCGCATCGGCGACGTCCGCGGCCGCGGCGCCATGGTCGCGATCGAGCTCGTCGACCCCGAGACCGGCGCGCCCGACGCCGGCCTCACCGGCAAGCTCGCCGCCCACGCCGCCGCCAACGGCGTGCTCGTGCTCACGTGCGGCACGTACGGCAACGTCATCCGATTCCTGCCGCCGCTCACCATCAGCGACGAGCTGCTCATCGAGGGCCTCGACGTGCTCGCCGAGGGGCTGAAGCAGGCATGAACCCCGTGACGTCGCCGACGGATGCCGCGGCATCCGTCACCCGCCCTTCCGCCGCCGAGCCCACCCCGCTGGCCGACGCGCGCGCACAGCTCGCCGAGGCGGTGACGCTGCTGGGCTACGGCGACGGCCTCCACCAGATGCTCGCCACGCCGCGCCGCGAGCTGAGCGTGGCCGTGCCGCTGCGGCTCGACTCGGGCGAGAGCCGGCTGTACCTCGGATACCGCGTGCAGCACAACTTCTCGCGGGGCCCCGCCAAGGGCGGCCTGCGCTACGCGCCGAACGTCAACCTCGACGAGGTGCGCGCGCTCGCCATGTGGATGACCTGGAAGTGCGCCCTGCTCGACGTGCCGTACGGCGGCGCCAAGGGCGGGCTTGCGATCGACCCGCGCGAGCACTCGCTCGCCGAGCTCGAGCGCGTCACGCGTCGGTACACCAGCGAGATCCTGCCGATCATCGGGCCCGAGCGCGACATCCCGGCGCCCGACATCGGAACCGACGAGCAGACCATGGCCTGGATGATGGACACCTACTCCGTCAACAGCGGCTACACCGTGCCCGGCATCGTCACCGGCAAGCCGATCTCGCTCGGCGGGTCGCTCGGGCGGGCGTCGGCGACCTCGCGCGGCGTCACGCACATCGCGCTCGCGGCGCTGCGCCACGCCGGCCTCGAGCCGGCGCGTTCGACCGCGGCGGTGCAGGGCTTCGGCAAGGTCGGCGCCGACGCGGCCCGTTTCCTCGCCGAGGCCGGCGTGCGCGTCACCGCGGTGAGCGACCAGTACGGCGCCCTCCGCAACGATGGCGGCATCGACATCGAGGCGCTCTCCGACCACGTCCGCGCCACCGGCTCGGTCGTCGGCTTCGCCGGGGCCGACGAGCTCGACCGCGACGAACTGCTCACGCAGGACGTCGACCTGCTCGTGCCCGCCGCCGTCGAGGGCGTGCTCCACGGCGGCAACGCCCGCGACGTGAAGGCCTCCGTGGTCGTCGAGGGCGCCAACGGCCCCACCACGCCCGCCGCCGACGCGATCCTGCGCGAGCGCGGCGTGCTCGTCGTCCCCGACATCCTCGCCAACGCGGGCGGCGTCATCGTCTCGTACTTCGAGTGGGTCCAGGCCAACCAGGCGTACTGGTGGCGGGCCGACGAGGTCGAGAGCAGACTGGAGGAGCGGATGCTGAACGCCTGGCGTCACGTCCTCGGCTACGCCGAGGCCCGCGACCTCTCGCTCCGCACCGCCGCCACGGCGCTCGCCGTCGAACGCGTCGCCGAGGCGCACCGCCTCCGCGGCCTCTACCCCTGATCGCGCGAGACCCGCGCACGACACGGAACGGACAACACGCATGACCACTGCAACGCAGGAATCCGCCCTCCTCGACCGCGTCGCCGACGGCCTGTTCATCGGCGGCGAGTGGGTCGCCGCCGAGAGCGGCAAGACCTTCGAGGTGCGCGACCCGTCCACGGGCGAGGTGCTCAAGGAGATCGCGGACGCATCGGCTGCCGACGGCATCCGTGCGCTCGATGCGGCCGTGGCCGCGCAGGCGTCGTGGGCCGCGACCGCGCCCCGCGAGCGCGGCGAGATCCTCCGGCGGGCCTTCGACCTCCTCATGGAGCGTCGCGAGGACTTCGCGCTGCTCATGACGCTCGAGATGGGCAAGCCGCTCGCCGAGGCGCGCGGCGAGGTCAACTACGGCGGCGAGTTCCTCCGCTGGTTCTCCGAGGAGGCCGTGCGCATCACCGGCCGCTACGGCTGGAACCCCGAGGGTACCGGCCGCATCGTGGTCGCGCAGCGCCCGGTCGGCCCGTCGTACTTCATCACGCCGTGGAACTTCCCGCTCGCGATGGCAACGCGCAAGATCGCGCCGGCGCTCGCCGCGGGCTGCACGGTGGTGGTCAAGCCGGCCGCGCTGACGCCGCTCACGACCGTCGCGTTCGTGCAGCTGCTCGAAGAGGTCGGGCTCCCGAAGGGCGTCGTCAACGTGGTCACCACCACGAGCTCGTCGAAGGTGTCGGGCCCGATCATCGCCGACCCGCGCCTGCGCAAGCTGTCGTTCACGGGCTCGACCGAGGTGGGCCGCAAGCTCATCGAGCAGTCCGCCCAGGGGATCCTGCGCACCTCGATGGAGCTCGGCGGCAACGCGCCGTTCGTCGTCTTCGACGACGCCGACCTCGACAAGGCCGTCGATGGCGCGATCGTCGCGAAGTTCCGCAACATCGGGCAGGCGTGCACGGCCGCGAACCGGTTCATCGTGCACGAGTCCGTCGCGTCCGAGTTCGCGAAGCGCGTCACCGAGCGCGTCGCCGCGATGCGCGTCGGGCGCGGCACCGAGGACGGGGTCGCGATCGGCCCGCTCATCGACGACGACGCGGTCGCCTCGACCGACGAGCTGGTGCAGGACGCCGTGAACAAGGGCGCGAAGGTCCTGGCCGGGGGTGCGCCGATCGACGGCGCAGGCTCGTTCTACTCGCCGACCGTGCTCGGCGACGTCTCGGCCGATGCCCGGCTCCTCCGCGAGGAGATCTTCGGGCCGGTGCTCGGCATCACCACGTTCGCCGACGAGGACGAGGCCGTGCGCCTGGCGAACTCCACCGAGTACGGCCTCATCTCCTACGTGTTCACGCAGGACCTCGCTCGCGGCCACCGCATGATCGACCGCCTCGACACCGGCATGATGGGCCTCAACACCGGCCTCGTCTCCAACGCCGCGGCGCCGTTCGGCGGCGTCAAGCAGTCGGGCATCGGCCGCGAGGGCGGCTTCGAGGGCATCCACGAGTTCCTCGACACCAAGTACACCCTCATCCCGGCGTAGCCGCCGGGTCGAGCGGATGCCGCACACCCCCGCGGCGCGGCATCCGCTCACCTCTCGCTGAGTGCTCTTCTCAGGCGCCCCAGGCCGGTTCGGGCCGTTTCTCAGGACGACACGCCGCGGGTCGCGGCGACACGCCGGATAACGCCTGAGAAGAGCAACAGACCCCGCACACAGAAGGAAGCCACACCATGCAACGGATCGACACCGACGTCGTGATCGTCGGCGCCGGCGCCGCGGGTCTCACCGCGGCGACCGAGCTCGTCAAGGCCGGGCGCGACGTCGTCGTGCTCGAGGCGCGCGATCGCGTCGGCGGCCGCCTCTGGACGGGCGACGTCGACGGCGCGATGCTCGAGATCGGCGGCCAGTGGGTCTCGCCCGACCAGGACGCGCTCATCGAGACGCTCGACGAGCTCGGCCTCGAGACGTACCCCCGCTACCGCGAGGGCGTCAACGTCTACATCGGCCCCGGCGGCGAGCTCAAGAAGTTCGAGGGCGACATCTTCCCGGTGCCGCCGGCGACCGAGCAGGAGATCGTCACGCTCATCGAGAAGCTCGACGCGCTCGTCGCCGAGATCGACCCCGAGCAGCCATGGGCGCACCCGCAGGCGAAGGACCTCGACGAGATCTCGTTCGCGCGCTGGCTCGAGACGCAGACCGACGACGAGGAGGCGCGCGAGAACGTCGGCATGTTCATCGCCGGGGCGATGCTGACCAAGCCGGCCCACGCGTTCTCGGCCCTGCAGGCGCTGCTCATGGCGGCATCGGCCGGCTCGTTCTCGAACCTCGTCGACGCCGACTTCATCCTCGACCGCCGCGTCGTCGGTGGACTGCAGCTCGTGCCGCTGAAGCTCGCCGAGCGACTCGGCGACCGCGTGCGCCTGAACCAGCCCGTCCGCACCCTCCGGTGGTCGACGGATGCCGCAGCCGGCGCCTCCACGGTCGTCGCCGTCAGCGACGAGCTCGAGGTGCACGCGCGCGAGGCGATCCTCGCTGTGCCGCCCGTGCTCTACAGCCGCATCTCGTTCGAGCCGCCGCTGCCGCGCCGCCAGCACCAGCTGCACCAGCACCTCTCGATGGGCTTCGTCATCAAGGTGCACGCGGTCTACGAGACCCCGTTCTGGCGCGAGCAGGGCCTCTCGGGCACCGCGTTCAGCCCGTGGGAGCTCGTGCACGAGGCGTACGACAACACCAACCACGGCGACTCGCGCGGCACGCTCGTCGCGTTCGTCGCCGACGAGGCCGCCGACGGCGTGTTCCAGCTCTCCGCCGAGGAGCGGAAGGCCGCGATCCTCGAGTCCCTGTCGCACTACTACGGCGAGCAGGCCAAGCACCCGGTCGTCTACTACGAGAGCGACTGGGGTTCGGAGGAGTGGACGCGCGGCGCCTACGCGGCCAGCTTCGACATGGGCGGCCTCGCGCGCTACGGCGCCGACCTGCGCACGCCCGTCGGGCCGATCCGCTTCGCGTGCTCCGACATGGCCGGCAAGGGCTACCAGCACGTCGACGGTGCCATCCGGATGGGCCGGCTCGTCGCCGCCGGGATCCTGGAGGACGCACCGGCCGCGGTGGGCGCCCGATGAGCGACCTGAAGATCGTCGTCGGCTACACGGCGAACGAGTCCGGCGCCGACGCGCTCGCGTTCGCCAACCGCGTCGCGGGTGCCGCCGAGGGCGTGCTCGAGGTCGTGATGGTGCTGCCGTCCGAGGCGCACAACGCTCGGGTGCCCGTCGACCAGGGCTACCTCCGCTACCTGCGCGAGCAGTCGCGCGAGTGGCTCGCCGAGGCGTCGACACACCTGGGCGAGGATGTCGCGTCGAAGCTGCACATCCGATACGCCGAGTCGTTCGCCGAGGGTCTCATCAATGCCGCCCACGAGTTCGAGGCGAACCTCATCGTGGTCGGCGCGGCCGGCGGCGGGCGACGCGCGCACGCGCGGGTCGGGTCGGTCGCCAACGAGCTGCTGCACTCCTCCGACGTGCCGGTCGCCCTCGCCCCTGCGGGCGCCCGCGAGATCCCCGCGGCGCAGGGCGTCACCCGCATCACGGCCTGCGTGGGCACGCGGCCCGGTGCCGAGGAGCAGCTCGAGGCGGCCACCTCGCTGGCCCGGGCGACGCACGCGCCGCTGCGGCTGCTCTCGCTCGTGCCGATCGACCTGCCCGCCGGCCTCGACGCGCATCTCGCCGAGCTGACGAGCTCGGCGCACGCCGAGCAGGTGCTGCAGGAGGCGCACCGCACGCTTCCCGCGGGGATCGACGCGACCGTCGAGATCGCCAGCGGGTCGACCATCGAGGACGCCGTCCGCGCCCTCGACTGGCACGACGGCGAGCTGGTGCTCGTCGGCTCGAGCCGCCTCGCGGCACCTCGCCGCCTGTTCCTCGGCTCCACAGCAGCCAAGGTGCTGCGCGAGCTCCCGGTGCCGATGATCGTGGTGCCGCGCACCACCCACGGAAAGACGATGCAATGACGCACGAACACCAGACCACGCCGGGCGCGCCCTTCACCGAGGCGACCCGCGCGATCGACGCGCCGCAGGGCGGCATCACGCGCAAGGGGCTCTCGGCCGGATCGGTCGGCCTCATCGGCGCCGTCGTCATCGCGATCTCCTGCATCGCGCCCGCCTACACGCTCACGGCCGCGCTCGGACCGACGGTGTCGGAGGTCGGCACGCAGGTGCCGGCGATCATCCTGCTCGGCTTCATCCCGATGCTCCTGGTCGCGTTCGGGTACCGCGAGCTCAACAAGCGCATGCCCGACTCGGGCACGTCGTTCACGTGGGCCACGCGCGCCTTCGGCCCCTGGATCGGCTGGATGGCCGGCTGGGGCCTCGTCGCCGCGACGATCCTCGTGCTCTCGAACCTCGCCGGCATCGCGGTCGACTTCCTCTTCCTGCTCATCTCGCAGATCGCCGGCAACCCGGAGATCGCCGAGATCGCCGCGAACCCGTTCGTGAACGTCGTCGTGTGCCTGCTGTTCATGCTCGGCGCGACCTGGATCTCGTACCGCGACCTGCAGACCACGCAGAAGCTGCAGTACTGGCTGGTCGGCTTCCAGGTCCTGGTTCTCGTGCTGTTCTCGGTCGCCGCCCTGGTCGAGGTCGCCAACGGCAACGCGTTCGACGCGACGCCGATCGAGCTCAGCTGGTTCAACCCGTTCGCGGTGAGCGACTTCAGCGCGCTCGCGGCGGGCCTGTCCTTGTCGATCTTCATCTTCTGGGGCTGGGACGTCGCGCTCACCATGAACGAGGAGACCAAGGGCGCCGAGAAGACCCCCGGCCGAGCGGCGACGCTGTCGGTGATCATCATCGTGGTGCTCTACCTGCTCATCTCGGTGTCGCTCATCTCCTTCGCGGGCGTCGGCGACGGCGAGTTCGGCCTCGGCAACCCCGACATCCAGGACAACGTGTTCTTCGCGCTCGCCGGACCGGTCCTCGGGCCGCTCGCCGCGCTCGTCTCGCTCGCGGTGCTCACCTCGAGCGCGTCGAGCCTGCAGTCGACGTTCGTGTCGCCCGCTCGCACGCTCCTCGCGATGGGCCACTACGGCGCCCTGCCGCCGAAGTTCGCGCGCGTGAGCCCGCGGTTCTTCACGCCCGGGTACGCGACGATCGTGTCGGCGGTCGTGGCATCCGCCTTCTACGCGGTCATGCGCTTCGTCAGCGAGAACGTGCTCTGGGACACCATCACGGCGCTGGGCATGATGATCTGCTTCTACTACGGCATCACCGCGTTCGCGGCCGTGTGGTTCTTCCGCAGGACGTGGTTCCGCTCGGTGCGGGAGTTCTTCTTCACGCTCCTGTTCCCGCTCGTGGGCGGGGTCATCCTGTCGGTCCTGTTCGTCACCACGCTCGTCGACAGCATGGACCCCGACTACGGCAGCGGCTCGAACCTGTTCGGCATCGGCCTGGTGTTCATCCTCGGCATGCTCGTGCTGCTCACGGGCGTCGCGATCATGATCTGGCAGGCGGTCAAGCGTCCCGCGTTCTTCCGCGGTGAGACGCTTTCGCGCGCCGCGGCCGACTGAGACCGCGTCCGGCCCCGGGCGCTCCACCCGCACCGGCCGGCACGCGAACGCGAACCGCCCCGCCGGCGACACCCGGCGGGGCGGTTCAGCTTCTCCGGATGGCGCGCCCGGCGTCAGTCGTCGGACGCCGGCGCCGACTCGGCGCCCGTGTACGCCGCGAACGTCGTGTCGGCGGCGGCCCGTGCGGTCGCGGCATCCGCCCCGCTCGCGATGTGCGCGTCGGCCCAGCGGTCGGCGCTCAGGCGCATGAACCGCACGCCCTCCTCGCTCTGCAGCCACTCGGCGGAGTTGTCGGGCCGCACCTCGCCGGTCGTGAGGTGCTGGGCGAGGCCGAGGAGCGTCGAATCCCAGCCGACCCCGGTCGCTCCCGGGCCGAACTGCTCCCACATCTCGGGCGGGAGGCCGTCGGCGCGGGCGACGTGCTCGAGCTCGACCCGCGTGTGCTCCTCGTCGACCCGGTCGAGGCGGACCGTGAGCCAGGTGATGCCTCCGCCGTACTCCCACGTCACGCCGAACGAGTTCGGCGCGTCGCACGACTCGATGGTGCCGCTCGCGTTGCCCTCGATGGCGTACCGCCCGCCCAGGCGGAGGTCGCCGCTGATCGGCAGGAACCAGCGCGGGATGCGCTCGGCCGACGTGAGCGCATCCCACACGTCGTCGATCGGCGAGCGGTAGGTCTGCCCGATCGTCTGCACGTGCGTGGCCGCGCCGTCGCGCTCGCCGCTGGTGAGGGCGCGGTCGACCGCGTCGATCTGTGCGTCGATGTCCATGTCAGTGCTCCTTCGTCGGTGAAGCGGATGTCGCGAGCCGGCGTGCGCGCGCCGACCTCGCGAGTTCGGTGCCGAGCGCGTCGAGGCGCGGTCGCCAGAACCGCTCGAACGGCGTGAACCACTCGGCGGCCTCGTGGATGGGCTCGGGGTCGAGCGCGTACAGGCGCCGGGTGCCGTCGGCCCGCACGGTCGCGAACCCCGCCTCGCGCAGCACGCGCAGGTGCTGCGACACGGCCGGCTGGCTGATGCCGAACTCGCCCTGCACCACGCGCCCGACCTCGCCCGCGGCCCGCTCGCCGTCGGCGAGCAGTTCCACGATCCGGCGCCGGACCGGATCGCCGAGGATGTCGAGCGCGTGCATGAGGTTATCTTTCACCCCCGACTTATATAAGTCAAGCGTGAATATCACGTTTCTTCCCCATCCCCGGGAATCGAGACGTGGCGGATGGCGAGTCGAGCTCGCCATCCGCGACGTCTCGGTGCAGTGGTGAGGGTGCGCTCAGGCGGCGGCCGCGTCGGCGGCGTCGGCCGCGGTGTACTCGGTGCGGCCCGCGACGACGGTCCGCACGACGTGCGCCTGGAGCAGCGCCGCCTCGCCGAGCGCGAACGGGTCGCGGTCGATCACCGCGAAGTCCGCGGCGAACCCGGGCGCGAGCCGCCCGCGCACGTGCTCCTCGCGGCACGAGTAGGCGGCGTCGCGCGTGGCGTGCCGCACCGCGTCGGCGAGCGGCACCGCGTACTCCGGATGGTTCGCCGGGAACGACCCGTCGAGCGCCGACCGACGCGTCGCCGCGACGTAGAGGTTCGGCAGCGCCTCGTGCGGCGCGGTCGGCGCGTCGGTCGAGAACGCCAGCGTGCCGCCGGCGTCGGTGACCTCGGTCCACGGGAACCCGCGGTCGGCGCGCTCGTCGCCGAGCATCGCCGCCCAGTTCGCCCAGATCGCCGGGTCGGCGTGCACGGGCTGCATCGACGCGACGACCCCGAGCCGCGCGAGCCGCGCGACATCCGCCCGTTCGACGTACTCGAGGTGCTCGATGCGGTGCCGCCGGTCGCGTTCGCCGTTCACCGCGATCGCGTGCTCGAGTGCATCGAGCGCGATCCCGCTGGCCGCGTCGCCGATCGCGTGCATCGCGACCTGCAGCCCCGCGCCATCCGCCGCCGCGACCACGGGCTTCAACGCGTCGAGCGGCCAGATCGGGTCGGCGTTCGACCCGTCGGCGTACGGATGCCGCATCGCGGCGGTGCACGCGTCGATCACGCCGTCGAGCACGAGCTTCACGCCCGCCACGCGCAGCCAGGGCGAGTCGACATCGCGCGCGAGCTCGACCGCGCGCGCCACCTGGGAGAGGTTCTCGCCCTCGTCGCCCGTGTTGCCGACGAACCAGTGCGCCACGACCCGGATCGGCAGGCGGCCGCCGCGCCGGGCGGCCGCCCGGCGGAACGCGGCGAGGCCGAGCTCGTCGAACGCCATGTCGACGACGCCCGTGACGCCGGTCGCGAGGTACGCGGCGATCGTGCGCTCGACCGCCGCGTCGCGATCGGCGTCGGACGCCTGCGCGGCGAGATGCTCCCAGACGTGCTGCTGCGCGGCCGTCTCGTACAGCATGCCGTTCGGCTCGCCGAGCGCGTCTCGCCCGATGCGCCCGCCGATCGGATCGGCAGTGTCGCGCGTGATGCCGAGCTCGGCGAGCGCCGCCGAGTTGACCCAGCACGAGTGGTAGTCGTTCGCGTCGAGGTAGACCGGTACGTCGGAGACGGCGGCGTCGAGCATCGCGGCGGTGGGCGCGCCATCCGGGACCGAGTCGAAGAGCCAGCCGCGACCGAGCACGCGCGCTGCGCCCGGGTCGGCGGCACGCGCGGCGCGCAGACGCGACTGGATCTCGTCGAGCGAGCGGGCGTCGGTGAGGCCCACCCGGCCGAGCGCCTCGCCCATCATGACGAGGTGCGTGTGGGCGTCGACGAATCCGGGCACGACGAGCCGGCCCGCGAGGTCGACGACCTCGGCGCCGGGGCCCGCCGCCGCGAGCGCGTCGGAGGTGCTGCCGACCGCGGTGATGGTGTCGCCGTCGACGGCCACCGCCTCCGCCCACTCCCGGTCGTCGGCGGCCGTGAAGACCCGGCCGTTCACGTAGGCGATGCGGGTCATGCGCGAACCCCCTCGGTGAGACCGGAGTCGGCGCGCGCGTCGTGCGTCGCGACCTCCGCCGCCTCGGCCGCCTGCACCTCGCGCGAGAACCGCGCGACGAGCACGACCGGGGTGATGAGCGCGAAGCTCGCGACGCCGAGCACCACGCCGAACCCGGCGAACCCGAACGCCTCGACGAGCGCCGCGCCGATCACGGGCGTGAGCGACGAGCCGACGAGGTAGACCGCGAGCAGGGGACCCGACCAACGGCCGTCGGCGTCGAGCGCCGCCGCAGTCGAGACGAAGTAGAGGAACGCGACGGCGTAGATGGTGTTCCACGCGATGAAGACGGCCACGAACGCCGTGGGGTCGGTGACGGTCGACTCGACGATCTTCAGGATGCCGCCCGCGCCGAGGAGGATGGCCAGCGGCAGCGCCCGCCCGAACCGGTCGCCCACGACGGTGATCAGGATGGCACCGAGGATGCCGCCAGCGGTCGCGCCGCTCAGCGCGATGCCGAGCCCCTCGGGCGTGAGCGCGGCCTGCTCGGCGCCCATGACGCCGGCCATGGCCCAGAGCGAGTCCTCGCTGACGGCCCACAGCGCGAAGCAGACGAGCAGCGCGATGCCGGCGATCGTGACGCGGCGCGATGCCGGTGAGGCGGATGGCGCCGACGCGACGTGCGGCGCGACCTCGACGATGGGCGCCGCGGGCAGCCAGGCCGTGGTGAGCAGCATCGCGGCCGAGAAGCCGGCGAGCACACCGAACATGCTCACTGGGGCGAGGCCGATGAGCGGCACGATCGCGAGGATCACGGTGATCACCGCGCGGTTCGCGAGGCCGTTCCATCCGGCGACGCGTTCGGGGTTGAGGAACGCGGCGAGCGCGGCACCCGACGACGCCGCGCCGCCGGCGCCGATGCCGCCGGCGATGAGGCCGGCGACCACGGCGGCCGGGGCGGGTACGAGGGCGGCCACGCCGAAGCCGACGGTCGCCGCGACGAGGCCGATGCGCGCGACGGCCAGCCGGCGCGGGCCGGCGCAGAGCCGGGCGACGGCGAGGCCGGTGACGGCGGTCGCGAGGAGCGCCGCGGTGACGATCCAGCTGGCCGTGAGCACGTCGGCGCCGAGCGCGGTCTGCAACGCGGCGATCATGTACGGCGAGAGGTTGACGCCGAGGTAGCCGGCGATGCCGACGCCGAAGGTGGCGACGGCTCCGGGGAACCGGAGCGGCACCCGGGAGGAGCGAGAGGTTGCGGTCACGGGAGACTCCTGACGGGGAGGTGCACGACGCTGTGCGGGGAGTGGGGTGCGGCGCGCCGGGTGCGGCATCCGCTAAATGAATGGTGTTCGTTTATTATTCACACCGAAGCCGCTCGGGGGAAGAGGGAATCTCGGATTCCTCGCGATCCGCGCCCTAGGCTGGCCCGGACGAGGAGGTGCGGATGCCCAGGCCGAAGGTGCCGCTGCTGTCGACCGACCGCATCGCGGATGCCGCGCTCGAGCTCGTCGACTCGGGCGAGTCGTTCGGCGTCAATGCCCTCGCCCGCAAGCTCGGCGTCACGCCGTCGTCGCTGTACAACCACGTGCGCGGTCGCGACGAGATCGTCGAGCTGATCCGCGGCCGGCTCGCCGAGCGCTACCTGCCCGAGCCGCCGAACGGCACGTGGGATCACGTCGTCACGGAGACCCTGCGCGGCCAGCGCCGCCTCTACGCCGAGCACCCCAATGCGGTGCCGCTCATCGTCGGCAAGACGATCACCGACCCGCTCGTGATCGCGAGCTACGACAACCTCGCCACCGCGCTGCTCGGCGCGGGCTTCCCCGACGACGAGGTGCTCGTCGTCGTCGCCATCCTCGACTCCTTCGCGCTCGGGTTCGGCCTCGACCTCGCCTCGCCCGACGAGATCTGGCGTCCGCAGGGGCCGACCGTCACGCTCGGCCGCCTGCTCGCGAACGCCGAGCGCGGCGACGCCCGCTCCGACCGCGCGTTCGAGGAGGGCCTCGAGCTGCTGCTCGACGCGCTGCGCCTCCGGCTCGCGCGCCTGCGCGAGGACGACTGACCCTCGACCGTCGCTGCGCCCGCCCGGTAGCGTGAGCGTGGGCGTCCGACGGCGGGCGCGAAGGGGGAGCCGAATGGCCGCGTACGACGACATCATCGCCAACATCCCGATCTCCGACCTGGCCGCGAGGCTCGGCGTCGACGAGGCCACCGCGCGGTCGGCCGTCGACGAGGCCCTGCCGGCGCTGCTCGGCGGCATGGGCGCCAACGCGCAGGATGCCGCGGGAGCGGCCTCGCTCGAACGCGCGGTGCAGCACCACTCGCCGCGGCTCTACGAGGGCGGCGTCAACCTCGACGAGGTCGACGAGGATGACGGCGACAAGATCGTCCACAACGTCTTCGGCGACCACACCGACCAGGTCGTGCAGAAGCTCGGCTCGACCGGGAGCGGCGGGCAGGGGCTCATCCAGAAGCTGCTGCCCATCCTCGCGCCCATCGTGCTGAGCTTCCTCGCGAGCCAGTTCGCCAAGCGAGGCAAGGGCGCGGAGTCGGCACAGGATGACGCCCCGGCCGGCGGCGGCATCGGTGACATCCTCGGCGGACTGCTCGGCGGCGGGGCGACCGGCGGCGGGAGCGCGGCGGGCGGCGCGGCGGGCGGCGGCGGTGCGGCGGGCGGCGGCATGCTCGGCGGTCTCGGCGACCTGCTGGGCGGCCTGCTCGGGGGCGGCAAGCGCTGAGCCCGGCCTGTGCGGGCGAGCGGATGCGACATCCGCTCGCCGCAGTGCGCCTGCGTAGACTGTCACGGTGCCAGTGAACCCCGAGCTGCAGGGGCGCGAGTTCCCGCCCACCGCGCCGTACCTCGTCGGCCGCGAGAAGGTGCGCGAGTTCGCGCGCGCCGTGTTCGCGACCAACCCGATCAACTTCGACGTCGAGGCCGCGCGCGCCGCCGGACACGCCGACGTCGTCGCGCCGCCCACGTTCGCCGTGGTCGTGCAGGAGCACACGCTCGCGCAGCTGCTCGCCGAGCCCGACGCGGGCATCGACTTCTCGCGCGTCGTGCACGGCGACCAGCGCTTCACCTCGTCGCGCCCCATCGTCGCGGGCGACGAGCTGACGGCGACGCTGACGGTCACGAGCGTGAAGTCGATCGGCGGCCACTCCACCGTGACGGCCGAATCGGTGATGACGGATGCCGCGGGGGAGCACGTCGTCACGGCGACCTCCGTGCTCGTGGTTCGAGGAGACGACTGATGCCCGCACCCGGCTTCGAGACCCTGTCGGTCGGCGATGTCGTCGCCGAGCGCGACGTGCACCTCACTCGCGACTCGCTCGTGCGGTACGCGGGGGCCTCCGGCGACTTCAACGCGATCCACTACCGCGACGACGTCGCCAGCGGCGTGGGCCTGCCAGGCGTCATCGCGCACGGCATGCTCACCATGGGGCTCGCCGTGCAGCCGGTCGTGGACTGGGCGGGCGACCCGGCCCGCGTCCGCGACTATCAGGTGCGCTTCACGCGTCCGGTCGTCGTCGACCCCGAGGCGGGCGCCGACGTGTCGGTCTCGGCGAAGGTCGGCGAGCTCGACGCCGAGGCGCGCATCGCGCGCGTCGACCTCACCGTGACCTTCGACGGTCGCACGGTGCTCGGCAAGGCGCAGGTGCGCGTGGTGCTCGCCTGACATGAGCGGCACCGATTCGTCCGCGCTTCGCGAGGAACGCGACATCCGCTTCGCCGACCTCACCACGCTGCGCGTCGGCGGGCCCATCGGGCGCCTCGTCACCGCGACCACGCCCACCGAGCTCGTCGACGTGGTGCGCGACGCCGAGGCGTCGGGCGAGCCGTGGATGGTGCTCGGCGGCGGGTCGAACCTGCTCGTCGGCGACGGGGGCTTCCCGGGCACCGTGATCCGGATCGCCACGCGCGGCATCGACGTGCTCCCCGGCGACGAGGAGGGCACGGTCCACCTGCGCGTGCAGGCCGGCGAGAACTGGGACGAGCTCGTGGCCTACGCCGTCGAGCACGGGTACGCGGGCCTCGAGGCGCTGTCGGGCATCCCGGGCTCGGTCGGCGCGTCGCCCGTCCAGAACATCGGCGCCTACGGGCAGGAGCTCTCGAGCGCGCTCGTCGGCATCGAGTTCCTGGGGGAGGGCGAGGACCAGCCGCGGGTGGTGTCGGCCGACGAGCTGGAGCTCGGCTACCGCACCTCGGCGTTGAAGCAGGGCCTGCGTGGCGTGGTCGTCTCGGTCGAGCTCGCGCTGCACGACACGACCGCCGAGCGCGAGGTGCTCGGCGAGGCGCTGGGCACGCCCGTCGCCTACGCGCAGCTCGCGAGCGCCCTCGGGGTGCAGCTCGGCGATCGCGTTCCCCTCACGCGCGTGCGCGAGGCCGTGCTCGCGCTGCGGTCGGGCAAGGGCATGGTGCTCGATCCCGACGACGCCGACTCGGTGAGCGCGGGCTCGTTCTTCACCAACCCGATCGTGCCCGAGCGCGTGGCCCGCACGCTGCCCGGCGACGCGCCCCGCTGGTACGTCGAGCCCGAGGAGCCCGACGAGGTCACCCCGCTCGCCGAGCTCACCGCCGAGTCGCCGCTCGACGCGTTCCTCGCGCACCAGGCCGAGCTCGAGCGGGTCGAGGAGCAGGCGACGGACGGCGCGGCGACGCCGCCGCTCGTGAAGCTCTCGGCCGCGTGGCTCATCGAGCAGTCGGGCGTGCACCGCGGCTTCGCCCTGCCCGGCTCGCGCGCCGCGATCTCCACGAAGCACACACTCGCGCTCACCAACCGCGGCGGCGCGTCGGCGGAAGAGGTCGCGCAGCTCGCCCGCTTCGTGCAGGGCCGCGTGCAGGCCGAGTTCGGCATCGTGCTGCACCCCGAGCCGATGCTGATCGGCGTCGAGCTCTAGACGGCCTCGATCCCGCACCTCGCCCGCGCTCCCCGCGCGGGAGGGAAGGGGATCAGCGCGGGGCGGCCGCGGTCCGCACCGCGGGCCGGTAGACGTCGAGCGCGCCCGGCACGACGCGGATCGTGGTGCGGTAGCCCGGGGCCGACAGGTGGGCGGATGCCGCGGCCGGCTCGTCGAGCGCGACCTCGCCGTCGTGCGCGAACCCCGGTGGCTGCCCGTGGCGCGGCCGCACGTCGACGGTGAGCTCGGTCGCGGTGAACGACTCCACCCGCTCGGGGATCAGCCGGAGTGCGCGCAGCACCGCGGAGGTGCGGCGCCCGAAGGCCAGCGACGCGATGGCACCCGTGCGCGACCCGACGTGCAGGGCGCGCACGTCGAGGAGCCCGTCGTCGAGGGTGTGGCGTCGCAGCGGGGCGGGCACGTCGCGGTCGTTCCGGCCGACCCCGACGAACAGCGTCCACACCTCGGCGCGGCGCCCGTCGACGACGACGGTCACCGGCTCGGAACGGCGCAGCACGCGTGCGGCCGCGATGATCGCCGACACCCACTTGTTGCGCAGCCGCCGCTGCAGCACCTCGCGTTCGGCGACGAAGTCGGGGTAGACGCCGACCGACGCGACGTTCGTGACGGTGATCGGCTCGTGCGCGCCGAAGGTGAGCTCGCCGACATCCACCCGCACGCCCTCGCCGCGCTGCACGGCATCGATGGCGGCGTCGACGGATGCCAGGCCCGCCGTCCGCGCGAAGTGGTTGAAGGTGCCCGCCGGCACGACGAGCAACGGCACGCCCGCCCGGCGCGCGTCGTCGGCGACGCACGCGACCGACCCGTCACCGCCGCAGACGCCCACGATGCGCGGGGGCGTCGGACGCCCGAGCGCCGCCCGGACGGCCTCGCCGGGGTCGTCGCCTGGATCGAGCACGCGCAGCTCCGCCTTCGGAAGCCGCTCGGCGAGCACGTCGATCGGGTCGGCGCGCACCACGCTGGTGCCGGCAGACCGGTTCACGACGATGAACACGCCCTCGCCGTCGGGGGCGGCCGGCAGCTCGCGATCCATTCCCGGCGGCACCGGAGGCGGGGGCGGACCGGGTCGCGGTCGCACGATCGCCGCGCCGGCCGCCGCGACGCCGACGCCGATCGCGAGCCCGCCGACCACGTCGGAGAGCCAGTGCACGCCGGTGTGCAGTCGCGAGTACGCGACGCCGAGCGCGACCGGCGCGAGCGCCGCCCCGACCCCCGGGGCCTCGAGTGCGACGCCCGCCGTGAACGCGGCGGCGCTCGCCGAGTGCCCCGACGGGAAGGTGCGGCTGGACGGCTGCACGGCCAGCCGTCGCCCGATGGGCACGTCTTCGAGGGCCGGGCGGTCGCCGCCGAACACGCGCTTCGCGATGAGGTTGGTGAGTGCGCTCGCGGCGATGAGCGACAGGATGCCGCGGACCGCCGCCCGTCGACGGCCGACGACGGCGAGCACACCCGCCGTCGTGAACCAGAGCACGCCCTTGTCGGCGAAGCCGGTGAGCCGCGACCAGAACCGGTCGACATGCGGATGCGAGTGCCAGCCGTTGATGCGGCGCGTCGCAGCGGCATCCGCTCGCCTTACCCAGTCTGGGAGCAGGCGCGCGCGGCGGGCCGCGACCCGCACCCCCGTCACCAGCCCCACCCGCCCAGCGTACGGGGTGCCTCCCGCGATCAGAGCAGGCCGAGCTCCATCGCGCGCGTGACCGCACGCGTGCGATCGTTCACCTCGAGCTTCTCGAACACGTGGATGAGGTGCGTCTTCACGGTCGCCTCGCCGATGTGGAGGGTGCGCGCGATCTCGGGGTTCGAGCGGCCGTCGGCGACGAGCCGCAGCACCTCGAGCTCGCGCGGCGACAGCGACGGCGGTGCCGGCGCGGCGGCCGAGGTCGCGGCGGCGCGCACGCGCGACACGAGTTTGGCCGCGATCGACGGGGCGAGCACGGTCTCGCCGGCCGCGACCGAGCGGATGCCCGCCAGGATCTCCTCCTGCGGCGCGGCCTTCAGCAGGTAGCCGCTCGCGCCGGCCTCGATCGCCGCGAGGATGTGGTCGTCGGTCTCGTAGGTCGTGAGCACGAGAACGCGCGTGCCGCCGGTGCCGGCTGCGGCGACGATCTGCTCGGTCGCGGCCGCGCCGTCGAGCACGGGCATGCGCAGGTCCATGAGCACGAGGTCGGGGCGCAGCTCGGCGGCCAGCGCCACGGCCTCGGCGCCGTCGACCGCCTCGCCGACGACCTCGATGCCGGGCTCGGACTCGAGCAGCCCGACGATGCCGGCGCGCACGATCGGATGGTCGTCGGCGACGACGACGCGGATGGGATCGCTGCGATCGCTCATGACTCGGCCGCTTCGGTCGTCTCCGTGCCGGCCGCATTGGCCGGAGCCTCCGCCTCGGCCGCGGCATCCGGTCGGGGCACGACCACGCGCAGCACGGTGCCACCGCCGTCGCCCGCGCCGAACTCGACCCGGCCACCGACGAGCGCGACGCGGTCCCGCATGCCCGCCAGCCCGAAGCCGCCCTCGCCGGGCACGGCCGCGCCCGGTCCGACGCCGTCGTCGCGCACCTCGAGCACGACCGCCGCGTCGACGCCGGTCACGGTGATCGACGCGCGGCTCGCCCGCGCGTGCTTGCGCACGTTCGCGAGGGCCTCCTGCACGCAGCGCAGCAGCACGACCTCGAGTTCGCGGTCGAGCCCGGTAGCGTCCGTCTCGACCGACACCCGCACTCCGGTCTCGCGTTCGAACCCGGCCGCGAGTCGCCGCAACGCCTCGCCGAGTCCGGCCGACGGATCGACGGGTGCGAGCGAGGCGACGAGTCCGCGCGCCTCGGTGAGGGCCTCGCGGGCCATCTGCTCCATGAGCTCGACATCGCCCCGAGCGGATGCCGCGGCCTCGCCCTCGACGGTGGCGAGCCGGCGTTCGGTGCGCTGGGCCACCATCACGAGCCCCGTCAGGCTCTGCGCGATCGTGTCGTGGATCTCGCGGGCGAGCCGGCCGCGCTCCTCGGCCACGCCGGCATCCCGGTGCATGGCGGCGAGCTGGCCCTGCGCGGCCTGCAGCTCCTCGAGCAGGCGCGCGCGTTCCTCGCCGAACTGGGCGATCCGCGTGATCCAGAGCCCGAGCGCGATGCTGAAGCCCACGGACAGTGCGGCCACGGCGGCGCCGGCGGCGAGGCCGGCGGGCCAGGACCGCACGGCATAGCCGATGACGATCGCGACCGCGATGAGGAGGTTCGCGACGATCGCGCTCCGGGTCGACGGCGAGGTCGACCAGACGAACGGGTACAGGAACGCCTGCAGGATCGCGAACGACGGCTCGATCGTCGTGCCGATCGCGAGGAGCACCGCGTACGCGAGTGAGACCGCGAGGTGCGTGCGGGTCGTCGCGACCGGCACGCACCTGCGGCCCCAGATGAGGTGGATGAGGAGGAAGGCCCCCGTGACCGCCCACACGCCCGCGTCGTCGGCGCCGAACGGCGGCTCGATCAGGCTGACCGCGACGATGACGATCGCGACCCCCACCGCCGCGGCATCCCACCACCTCACGTTCTGCATGGACTCAGGCTCCCACAGGGCCCGGACCCGCGGCGTTCACGCGTCGCGCCGGATCCACCGGAACGTGAGCCGGCTGACCACGAGTCCGACGACCAGCCACGCGAGCAGCGCGATCGCGACCCAGCCGAGGTCCCAGGCCTCGTTCTGCTCGAGCACCGCGAAGTCCTCTGGCAGGAACGCGGCGCGCATGCCCTGCGCCATCCACTTCAGCGGGAAGATGCTCGCGATGTTCTGCATCCACTCGGGCAGCTGGTTGAACTGCAGGTACACGCCGGAGATGAACTGCAGCACCAGCATGATCGGCACGACCACGGCGCTCGCCGACTTGCCCGAGCGCGGCACCGACGACAGGGCGATGCCGAGCAGCGCTGACGTGGTGATGCCGAGCACGAACACCCATGCGAACGTGATCCACGCCTCGGGCTCGGTCGGCAGCTCGATGCCGAACAGCGTGCCGGCGGCGAGCAGCAGCAGCGCCGCCTGGGCGGTGCCGGTCACGAAGACCTGCCCGATCTTGCCGAGGAAGTACGACACCGGCGAGAGCGGCGTGCCGCCGAGGCGCTTGAGCGTGCCATCCGACTTCTCGCCCGCGATGTCGATCGCGAGGTTCTGCACGCCCGAGAGCAGGATGCCGGCGGCGAGCAGGCCGGGCAGGTAGTACGCGCCGACCGAGATCGACTCGGCGCCCGGACCCGGCTGGATCTCGCCCGACGCGCTGAACGCGGCCGTGAAGATGCCGAGCATGATCAGCGGGAACAGGAACGTGAAGAACACGGTGTCGGGGGAGCGGAAGTACCCGCGTACCTCGTGCCCGATGCGGGCGACGCCGACGGCGAGCCGGCCCGGGCGGGTTGCGGCGGTGCTCCCGGTGCGGTCGCCGGTCGAGCGGATGTCGCGCCGCGGGCTCGCCGCGGCGGTGGTCGTCGTGGTGCTCATGCGAGCGCCTCCTCCTCATCGGGGGCGACGACTCCGGCCGCGCCCACCAGTCCCAGGTAGATGTCCTCCAGGCTCGGGCGGATGACCTCGAGCCCCTCCGGCTCGCGGCCGAGTTCGCGTGCGAGAGTGCCGACGAGCTCGGCCGGCCGCTCGGTCCGCGCCTCGCGCGGGGTGCCGTCGAGGTCGCGCCAGCGCACGATCGGGATGCGTGCCTCGGCGCCGCCGAGCTCGTCGATCGAGGCGACGTCGACGAGCCGCCCGCCGACGATCACGCCGGCCCGGTCGCCGAGCTGCGCGGCCTCGTCGAGGTAGTGGGTCGTGAGCAGGATGGTGGTGCCCTCCTGCTTGAGCGCCCGGATCAGGTTCCAGAACTCGCGGCGGGCCTCGGGGTCGAAGCCCGTCGTCGGCTCGTCGAGGAACAGCAGTTCGGGCCGGCCGATGATGCCGAGGGCGACATCCACTCGCCGCCGCTGCCCGCCCGAGAGCTTCGAGATGCGCGTGCGCGCCTTGGCCTCGAGACCGACGGCGGCGATCACCTCGTCGACGTCGCGCGGGTTCGGATAGAACCGCGCGAAGTGCGCGAGCTGCTCGCGCACGGTGTACTGCCCCGGCTCGGTCGCCGACTGCAGCACGATGCCGAGTCGCGACTTCCAGTCGAGGCCGCCGTGCGCCGGGTCCTCGCCGAGCACGCTCACCTCGCCGGAGGTCCGCAGCCGGTACCCCTCGAGGATCTCGATCGTGGTCGACTTGCCCGCCCCGTTCGGGCCGAGCAGCGCGAACGTCTCGCCGCGCCGGATGTCGAGGTCGATGCCGTCGACCGCGGCCGTGCCGCCGTAGTCCTTGCGGAGCCCGTGCACCCGCACGGCGGGCGCCTCCGCCTCATTCATGTGGTCCATGCTTCGAGCCTGCCTGCGCGCGCCGTCCCGCGGCAGCCGTGATCCGGTCGATTTCCGCCTCCACCGATCGGTGGACCCCGCTTCGGTCCAGCCCGGCGGATATACGATCCGGCGCGCGGCCGATTCGGCCCGGCTGCCGGAGTGGCGGATCGTATATCCGCCGGAATGGACGTGCGGCATCGGTCCGGCGCCGCGCGGCTAGTCGGGTGCTGCGGGTCCGAGCTCGGCGAGGCGGCGCTCGAGGAAGCGGCGCTCAGGGGTGGTCGGCGCGAGCGCGATCGCCTCGCGGTAGCGGGCGGCCGCGGCATCCGTCTCGCCCAGGCGGCGGAGCAGGTCGGCCTGGGCGGCGGGGAGCAGGTGGTACCCGGCGAGGCGGCCGGATGCCTCGAGCAGCGCGAGGTCGTCGAGGCCGTGCCGGGGACCGAACGCCATGCCGCGGGCGATCGCGCGGTTGAGGGCGACGAACGGGGAGTCGGCGAGCATCGCGAGCGCGTCGTAGCGTTCGCCGATGGCGCTCCAGTCGGTCTCGTCGGAGGTGCGGGCGCGGGCGTGCTCGGCCTGGATCTCGGCCTGCAGGCGGTACGGACCGGGTGGGTCGCCGGCGCGGTTGTCCAGGAGGGCGAGCCCCTCGGCGATCTCGGCCGCGTCCCAGCGGGAGCGATCCTGCTCAGGCAGCGGCACGAGGTCGCCGGCCGTGTCGACGCGGGCCGTCGAGCGGGCGTGCTGGAGGAGCAGCATCGCGAGCAGCGCCCGCGCCTCGTCGGCGTCGGGCATCAGGACGACCACGAGCCGCGTGAGGCGGATGGCCTCGGCGGCGAGGTCGAGCCGCTGGAGCGCGTCGCCGTGCGAGGCGAGGTACCCCTCGTTGGCGATGAGGTAGAGCACCGCGAGCACGCCGTCGAGCCGCTCGGGCAGGAGGGCGGGCGTGGGCACTCGATAGGGGATGGCCGCGTGCCGGATCTTGCGCTTCGCACGCGAGATGCGCTGGCCCATGGTCGGTTCCGGCACGAGGAACGCGCGCGCGATCTCGCCGGTCTCCAAGCCGCCGACGGTGCGGAGCGTCAGCGCCACGCGCGACTCCATCGGAAGGGCGGGATGCGCGCACGTGAAGATCAGCCGCAGCCGGTCGTCCCACTCCGGCGATTCGTCGGCGACGACCTCCGCCGGGTCGGGCGGGCCGCCGGTGCGGCCGGAGACCTCCTCCATCGCCATCCACTCCCTGACCTTGTCGGCCTCGACGCCGCGGCGGCGGAGCCGGTCGAGCGCGAGGTTCCGGGCCGCGGTCGTGAGCCACGCGCCGGGGTTGCGGGGCACTCCGTCTCGCGGCCACGTCTGCGCCGCCCGCTCGAAGGCGGCGGCCGCCGCGTCCTCGGAGACATCCCAGTCGCCGGTGACCCGGATCAGCGTCGCGACGATGCGCGCCCAGTCCGACCGGTACGCGTCACGTAGTGCCGCCGCGACGGCGGGTGCGAGCGGGTCGGCGCCGCCCGCAGCCCGCGCCGTCGCGCCATCCGGTGCGCCCCTCAGAGGGCGGCTCCCGCCAGCGCCTCGGCGGCCGCGGGCTCGAGGCGGATGTCGCGTTCGGCCGCCTCGCGCTCGGTGCGCGCGACGGAGTCCTCGTGCACGTCGAACGGCCACAGCGGACGCAGTTCGATCGCGCCGCCGCGGGCCATCGGATGCGTCGCCGCGACCTCGATCGCCTCGGCGAGGTCGCGCACCTCGATGAGGTCGAACCCGGCGACCCACTCCTTCGCCTCCGCGAACCCGCCATCGGTCACGAGCACCTCGCCGTGACGGCGGCGCACGAACGTGGCATCCGCGGGTCGCCGCAGCACCTCGCCGAAGAGGCGCACGCCCCGGCCGTCCATCTCGCGTACCCACGCCTCCGGGTCGTCGTCAGTCGGGGTGCTTCCGTCGGCCGCGGTGCGCTCGCCCGTCGGGTCCACCACGACCTGCAGCAGGTAACGGCGGCCCCGCACCGGACGCTCGGCGAACCCGGCCGGCACGACGCGCGCTCCCGGCTCCGCGTCGGGCCACTGCACGAACGGCCTGATCTCGACCCGCCCGAAGGAGGCCACCGGATGCTTCGATGCGATCTCGATCGCCTCGTCGAGATCGCGCGCCTCGATGACGTCGAAGCCGCCGATCGCCTCCTTCGCCTCGGTGAACGGCCCGTCGACGACGAGCACCTCGCCGCCGCGCACGCGGACGGTCGTGGCATCCTGCTCGGGCCGCAGCCGCTCGCCGTACTCCGAGACGCCGCGCGCCTCGACCTCGTCGACCCACTCGCCGACGTGGTCGTCGGCCGGCACGTAGGGCAGGGCGTCGGGCCCCTCGGCGTAGAACAGCGCATACTCCATGGCGGATTCCTTCCTCTCGGTCACGCTACGCACGTACGACGAACGGCGTAACCCGATTTCGACACCGGGCGGGCTCAGGCTCCGACGAGCAGGCGCGGGTGCTGGGCCTCGACGACGTTCGGGTGCGCGCGCAGCCGGCTCTTCAGCCAGTTCTCGCCGAAGACGGCGTGCAGCGGGTTCGCCGGGTCCTGCGTGACGCCGGGCGCCTCGGCGGCGAGCGCCGGTGGCAGGTCGATGGTCGGGATGGTGGCGTCGAGCGCGGGCCCGTGGAAGTAGGGGATCGAGATGCGCTCGGTTCCCGGCGGAGGGGACACCACGCGATGCAGGGTCGCCTTGAGATAGCCGTTCGTGGCGATCTCGAGCAGCTCGCCGATGTTCACGATGAACGCGCCCGACGGGGCGACGACGTCGATCCACTCGCCGTCCTTCTCGACCTGCAGGCCGGCTTTGCCGCCCTCGACCGAGAGCAGCGTCAGCACGCCGAGGTCCTTGTGCGCGCCGACACCCTGCGCCGGCTGCTCCGCGTCGACACCGGGGTAGCGCACGATCTTCAGGTACGGCGACGGGGTCGCGAACGCGGCGTCGAAGGCGTCGGATGGCGCGCCCAGCGCCTCGGCCCACGCGCGGAGCAGGCGCGTGCCGACCTCGTCGAGCCGGGCGATCCACTCCTCGGCGACCTTGCGCAGCTCGGGCAGCGCCTCGGGCCAGAGGTTGGGGCCCTGCAGGACCCAGTAGTCGGGGGTGTCCGGCCCGACGGGCACCGCGGGGCGCTCGGCGCCGATGTCGATCTGCTCGCGGATGTCGACGCGGCCGAGCGTGCGCTCGCCGCCCATGCGCGTGTAGCCGCGGAAGTGCGGGCTCGTCACGTTCTCGATCGCGAGCTTGTGCGACTCGGGCAGCGCGAAGAACGCGCGCGCCGCGGCGTAGGCCCGGTCGACGAGCTCAGCGGGGACGCCGTGGCCGATGAGCGAGAAGAAGCCGACCTCGTGGGTCGCGCGCCGCAGGTCGTCGCGGAACGCGGCCCGCTGCTCGGGGGTGCCGTTCAGCAGCGAGAGATCGAGGACGGGGATGCCGGACATTGTGCTGGTCCTTTCGAGGTGCCGGGATGGTGCGCCGACGATGTGGCGGCCCCGGCATCCTTCGACGTCGGCTGCGTGGCATCCGCTTCGAGGAAGGGCCTCGAGAACCGGATGCCGCGGAGCTGACGCGGACGCGTCGGATGCGGCGTGAGCACGGGGGCTGCGGTCGGCGGCGCGGAGGAATCGCGCCCTGGGATCGTCGGGGAGACGATCGCCTAGCGGCGACAGCAGCGACAGGTGATGGTGCTCACGATGACGCACACGCTAGCACGGGCGGTGCCGGCGTGCGCAACCCACTCTGCGGGCGCCCGTTCACTCCGCGGCCTTCACGCGCTCCGCCCGGTCGCGGATGCCGCGGAGCATGCGCTGCGACATGAGGAAGCTGACGAGCTCGACCGGCTCGACGAGGGCGGCGGCCCACGGTTCGAGGTAGGCGTAGCGTTCGCGCACGACGAGACGGGTCCGATCGCCCGGTTCGTCGACGAGCACGAAAGCCCACGTGAAGTCGTACGGCGCACCCTGCGAGGTTCCGTCGGGGCCGACGCCGCCACGGAGGACGAGGTGGTCGCCCTCGTCGAAGGCGGCGACGTCGAGCGCCACCTTCGGATGCAGGTTCACGGCCTCCCCGACGCCGCGGATGCGCAGCTCGGGCATGAGCTCCTCGGCACTGTGGATGTCGCAGCCGAGGAGGTTCTCGAGCCAGTCGTAGGTGTACAGGCCGCCGCGGTTCTGCCCGAGCTGCGCGATCCAGGGCCAGACCGTCGAACGCGGCGCGTCGATGGAGATCGCCCTGGTCGACTGCAGGTCGGCCGTCTCGAGCAGCTCGTCGCCCGGGAGAGGTCGCGTCGTCTCGTCGCCGGACGTGCCCCATCGCAGCGAGGCGCGCCGCACCGCCGTGATCGCCGCCGCGGCGGCGGCCACGGCTCCGAGCGCGATCCCGATCCGGCCCACCCCTGCCATGCCCTCAGTATCGTCCCGTGCGGGTCGCGCCGCCACGGCATCGTCAGGCGGGCAGCACGAGCGACACGGCGATCACGAGCATCACGGCGGCGATGATGCCGTCGAGGATGCGCCACGCGCGGGGGCTCGCGAGCACGCGACCCAGCAGCCGAGCGCCGTACGCGAGCGAGAAGAACCAGACGACGCTCGCGAGCATGGCGCCGGCGGCGAAGATCCAGCGCTGGTCGCCGTACGTCGCGCCGACCGAGCCGAGCAGGACGACGGTGTCGAGGTACACGTGCGGGTTCAGCCACGTGAGCGCGAGGCACGTCAGCACGACGGGCAGCACCGGTCCGGCCGGTCGAGTCGCCCGCGAGCGGCGCACCGAAACCCGCTGCGCCGTCAGGGTCTCGGTTCTCGCCGTCGGTGCTCCTCGATCCTCGGAAGGCGCCGCCGCCGCTTGCCCGGAGGCATCGTCGTCCACCACCAGACCCGTCTCGGTCCCGCGGAGCGCCCGGCGCGCGGCGAGGAACGCGTATCCCATGAGGAACGCGGCGCCGGCCCACCGAGCGACGCCGATGAGCCAGGGGGCTGCGTTGAGTGCCGCGCCCATGCCGCCCACGCCCGCGGCGATGAGCACCGCGTCGGAGACCGCGCAGATGGCGGCCACGAGGAGCACGTGCTCGCGCCGGATGCCCTGCCGCAGCACGAACACGTTCTGCGCGCCGATGGCGACGATGAGCGAGAAGCCCAGGCCGAGGCCGGCGACGAGCACGCTGAAGTCCATGAGTCCGACGGTACGGACTCGCAGTGATGAAAGCCAGCTCAGGATTCTTCATCCCGATTAGCATTGCTTCATGGAAATCCCGCTCGACCTCGCCCGCACCCTCGCCGCGGTCGTCGACTCCGAGACGTTCGAGGTCGCCGCGAGCCGACTCAACGTCACGCCGTCGGCGGTCTCGCAGCGCGTGAAGCAACTCGAGCATCGGCTCGGCCGGGTGCTCGTCGTACGATCCAAGCCGGTGCGAGTCACCGAAGCCGGCGCCGCCGTGGTGCGGCTCGCACGCCAGCTCGCGCTGCTCGAGCACGACGCGCTCGCCGCGTTCGGCGGCGACGACGCGCCATCCGCGCGCCCGACCACCGTGCCGCTCGCCGTCAACGCCGACTCGCTCGGCACGTGGTTCCTGCCCGCGCTCGCGCGGATCGCTGCGCAGCACGCCGTCGTGTTCGACCTGCATCGCGACGACCAGGACTTCACCGCCGGCCTCCTCGAGTCGGGCGCGGTCATGGGGGCGGTCACCTCGCGGTCGACCCCCGTCGCGGGCTGCGTCGTGCGCCCGCTGGGCGTCATGCGCTACACCGCGGTCGCGACGCCGGAGTGGGTCGAGCGGTGGTGTCCAGGCGGGGCGGATGCCGCGGCGCTGGCCGACGCGCCGCGCGTCGACTTCGACCGTCGCGACGACCTGCAGGCCGAGTACCTTCGGCGCCTCGGGGCGGATGGCGCGGAGCCGCCCCGGCACTACGTCCCGGCGTCGAACGACTTCGCGACCGCGGTCAAGCTCGGGCTGGGATGGGGGCTCCTGCCCGGGTTCCAGTCCGACGACGAGCTCGCGCGCGGTGAGCTCGTCGCGCTCGGCGGCCCGCCGATTGACGTGCCGCTGTACTGGCAGCAGTGGAACCTCGGCTCGCCGCTGCTCGACGCGATCGCCGACGGCATCACCCGTGACGCGCGTGCCGCGTTGCGGACCTAGAGGTTCTGGCCGATGTCCCAGAGTCGGTCGGGGCGACCGTCGATCGCCTCCGAGACCGCCAGCGCCTGGTCGTCGGAGAGCGACGCGACGTAGTCCATGACCCCGCGGCCGACGCCGAGGCGCGCCACCTCAGAGGGCTCGGGGACCGGCACCCCGTCGGGTGCCTCGGAGCGAAGCCGCGCGTATCCGTCGGTCGCGATCTCCACCAGCTCGCGGAGGCGCTGGGGCACCCGCTCGCGATCGTCCTCGTCGCGGATCCACGCGGTGAGGCCCTTCACCGCGCGGGTGAGCACGCGGCTGAGCCCGCGCTGGTACATGACGATGTCGGACCGGTCGAGGATGAAGTGCCGGTGCACGAACTTCAGGATCTCGACCTCGTGCCAGGCGAGCACGTCGAGCGTGACCAGTCCGGCCCGGATGACGCCGTCGGGCGTGGGCACGACCGAGGACTGCAGGTGGGTGATCCATCGATTCGTGAACGACGACAGCGCGCGCTCGGAGGCGATGGAGCCGTCGAACGGGCTCGCGAGCAGGCCGTCGACGAGGTCGTCGGCGACGACGCCGACCGCCTCGCCGAACGCGTCGTCGGAGGCGATCCACGGGTCGCTCGCGTGCAGCTTCCGCCGGAGGGCCTCGAGCGCGCTGCCGGGCGGCGCGGTGCGCCGGGCGAGCGCCTCGTCGGCGAGGTCGGCGAGCTCGCCACCGGACTCGATCCACCCGCGGAACTCCCGTGCGACCGCACCCTGGCTGAGCAGACCCGCCCGGTAGAAGTCGTCGACGTCGTGGATCGAGTACGCGATGTCATCGGCGATGTCCATGATCGAGCACTCGAGCGACTGGCGCAGCGGCGGATGGCCCCGACGCGCGTCGACCAGGTCGGCCGCATCGATGCCGTAGGCCGAGTACTTCGGCACGTCCACGCCGTCGGCCGTGCGCCGCAGGCCGCGCGGCAGCGGACCCTCGCCCAGCTGGTCGACCTCGAGATACCGGGTCCACGGGTACTTCGCGACCGCGGTGCGCACGGCGGCGGTGAGGTTGAGTCCGCGCGGCGCCACCTCGCTCACGTCGAGCGTGGCGATGATGCGGTAGCTCTGCGCGTTGCCCTCGAAGCCGTCGGAGAGCCCGAGGGTCTCGCGGGCCAGCCGGTCGAGCACGCGCTCGCCGAGGTGTCCGAACGGCGGGTGGCCGAGGTCGTGCGCGCTCGCGGCGGCCTGCACGACCACGGCGTCGCAGCCGTGCTCGAGCGCGAGGTCGCGCGCCGGCGACGAGGCATCGGTCATCGCGACCGCGATGGCACGGGCGACCGCGGTGACCTTGATCGAGTGCGTGAGCCGATTGTGGATGAGCGGCCCCGCTCCCGGCTGGGCGATCACCTGCGTCACCGCCGACAACCGCGAGAAGTACGGCGAGAAGCGGATTCGCTCGAGGTCGAGGCGGAACTGGGAGTGCTCGCCGATGACGTCGGCGCTGCTTCGCGGTTCGTGTACGCGGCGCGCGGCGCGATCCATGCGGATGGATCCGGTCAGGCGAACAGGCGCTGCAGGCGCTGCACGCCCTCGAGCAGGGGCGCGTCTCCGAGGGCGTAGCTGAACCGAAGGAACCCGCTCGGTCCGAACGCCTCGCCGGGCACGGCGGCGACGTCGGCCTGCTCGAGCATCAGGTCGGCGAGCTCGAGCGACGAGGTCGGCGTCACGCCGCCCCACTCGCGACCGAGCAGCCCCGAGACATCCGGGTACACGTAGAACGCGCCCTGCGGCACGGGCACGGACAGGCCGTCGATCTTCGACAGCTCGGCGACGATCGTGCGCCGGCGGCGGTCGAAGGCGCGACGCATCTCCTCGACCGTGTCCTGCGGACCGGTCAGTGCGGCGATCGCGGCGCGCTGGGAGATGTTCGACACGTTCGAGGAGAGGTGCGACTGCAGGTTCGCGGCGCCCTTGATGACGTCGGCCGGGCCCACCATCCACCCGAGGCGCCATCCGGTCATCGCATAGGTCTTCGCGACGCCGTTCACGAGGACGGCCTGCTCGGCGAGGCCCGGCACCGCCTCGACGATCGACAGCGCGCGCGGCGGTGCGGCCTCGGGGTCGTCGGCGTACGTGAGGTTCTGGTAGATCTCGTCGGAGATCACCCAGATGCCGTGCTCGAGCGCCCACTCGCCGATCGCCTTCACCTGCTCGGGCGGGTACACCGCCCCGGTCGGGTTCGACGGCGAGACGAACAGCAGCGCGCGGGTGCGCTCGGTGCGCGCGGCCTCGAGCTGCTCGACCGTGACGAGGTAGCCCTGGTCGCTGCCCGCGAAGACGTCGACCTGGCGACCGCCCGCGAGCTTGATCGCCTCGGGGTACGTGGTCCAATACGGCGTGGGCACGAGCACCTCGTCGCCGTCGTCGAGCAGCACCTGGAACGCCTGGTAGACCGCCTGCTTGCCGCCGTTCGTGACGACCACCTGCCCGGCGCCCACCTCGAGGCCGGAATCGCGGAGCGTCTTCGCGGCGACGGCCTCGCGCAGCTCGGGCAGGCCCGCCGCGGGCGTGTAGCGGTGGTTCTTCGGGTCGGCGACCGCCTTCAGCGCGGCCTCGACGATGTGCTCGGGCGTCGGGAAGTCGGGCTCGCCCGCCGCGTACGAGATCACCGGGCGGCCCTCGGCCTGAAGGGCCTTCGCCTTGGCGTCGACCTTCAGGGTCGCGGACTCGGCGATGGCGGAGATGCGGGCGGAGAGACGGCGCTGATCGGTCACGGGCTCCAGCCTAGGACGCGGGGTCCCCGCGTGTCAGCGGCTCCGGTCGCGACATCCGCCGTCGCCCGGACGGATCGTCCGGATCGGGACGACTCCGCGCCGCGGGCGCAGAAGGGCGCCGCGGCGGTTCCCCAGGCCGCGGCGCCGGCGCCCGCCCCCACGGGCGCGCCTCGCATCAGGCTTCCCTGATCTTGAGCTCCTTGCCGTGCACCGTCAGCGCGTAGATCACGAACACGTCGAGCGCGATCACGAGGAGCGACCACCACGGCTGCGTCGGCAGCAGGAAGATGTGGCCGACCGCGTTCAGCGAGGCGAGGATCACCGCGACGACGCGTGCCCAGGTCGCACCCGTGAAGAGCGCGAGCGCCACGAGGATCAGCGCCGCACCGATCAGGAGGTGCCACCAGCCCCAGCCCTGGACGTCGAGCAGGAACAGCGTGCCGCTCGTCACCACGAAGTAGGAGTTCTCGGGCAGGAAGATCGCGATCAGGCCGTAGATCGCATCGATGGCTCCCGCGATGATCAGGATGGTGCCGGCGAACCAGCCCCAGCCCACCCAGCCGGTCACACGGACATCGCTCATGTGGTGCGCTCCTCTCCCGCGGCGTCGTCTCGCGGATGCGACGTCCCGGCCGCTCTTCGGCCACGGTACGCCCGCCCCGTATGCCCGGCGTGGGACATTCGTCCCACGCGATTCCGTCCAGCCCGGGCCGGTTTGGCGCACCATCCGGCGTCGCATACACTTGGTGAGGTTGTTGGAGTCAGCCAAGATCGATCGCGCCTTCGAACGGGTGGAACACCCGAGCGGCGGCGCGCGGCGGCCGGCTTCGACCCTGTGATCCGGCCAGCCGGGTCGCATAGGGCGGTGGCTCAATTGGTAGAGCAGCGGTCTCCAAAACCGCAGGTTGCAGGTTCGAGTCCTGTCCGCCCTGCGAGCCGGCCGGCGATGGCCGGCCCATGAAAGGTGTACGAGGTGGCCCGGAAAGTACTCGACGAGCCCAGCGAGGACGTCGTCGCCAATGCCAAGCGCGAGCGCGCGGCACGGCGCAACCCCTTCGCCAGGATCGCCCTGTTCATCCGGCAGGTCTTCGGCGAACTGAAGAAGGTCGTCACGCCCACCCGCAGGGAGCTCTTCAGCTTCACCGCGGTGGTCCTGGTATTCGTGGTCATCATGATGGCGATCGTCTGGGGGATGGACCAGCTGTTCGGTCTGCTGGTCCTGTACGTCTTCGGAACGCCGGGGGTCTGATCGGGCCGTCGGCCCGCACCCGCCGCGGACCCTCCGCGGTTTCGGCAAGAGAAGGATTGAGGAACAGTGACGAGGAACGAGCGCGAGGACGTCGACTGGGCCACCGCTGCTGAGCAGTCGTCCGAGGTCGAGGAGATCCAGGAAGGCGCCACGCAGGAGCACGACGAGGACTCGGTCGAGCCGGCCGAGCACCGAGCCGTCCACATCGTCGACGACGAGGGCAACGACATCGACCTCGACGCCGTCCTCGACTCGCTCGCCGAGGCGTCCGACCCCGAGGCCGACGCCGTCGTCGACGACGCACTCGACATCGACTCCGTCGACGAGGCCGAGGCCGCGTTCGAGGCCGTCACCGAAGAGGATGAGGAGCACGACCCGTACGAGGCGTTCCGCAATGAGCTCCGCTTCCTCCCGGGCAAGTGGTACGTCGTGCACTCGTACGCGGGCTTCGAGCGCCGCGTGAAGGCGAACATCGAGCAGCGCCGAGAGACCATGGCCATGGCCGACCACATCCACCAGGTCGAGGTGCCCATGGAGGACGTGGTCGAGATCAAGAACGGCCAGCGCAAGATGGTCACGCGCGTGCGCGTGCCCGGCTACGTGCTCGTCCGCATGGACCTCAACGAGGAGAGCTGGTCGGTCATCCGCCACACTCCGGGCGTCACGGGCTTCGTGGGCAACGCGCACAACCCGACGCCGCTCCGCTTCGAGGAGGCCTTCAACATGCTGAAGAGCCTCGTCGAGATCAAGGACGTCGCGCCCGCCCGCGGCGCGAAGGCCGGCGCCGCCGCCGGTGCCGCCCGCGCCATCCCGGCTGAGGTCGACTTCGAGATCGGCGAGACGATCACGATCAAGGACGGCTCGTTCGCGGGCCTGCCCGGCACGATCAACGAGATCAAGCCCGAGAGCGGCAAGCTCACGGTGCTCGTCTCGCTCTTCGAGCGCGAGACGCCGGTCGAGCTCAGCTTCGACCAGGTCACCAAGCTCTAGACGAACTCCACGCACTCAACCCTCCGGTATACTCGGAGGGTTGTGTGCTTTTCGCGAGCACCCAACCGCCACCGCAACCCGGATCCGCCGGGACCTGCGGGAGAGTGCCCCGATCGATTCGGTCGGGCGTTCGAACAGGAAGAGAGAAATCATGGCACCGAAGAAGAAGGTCACTGGTCTGATCAAGCTTCAGATCAAGGCCGGCGCCGCCAACCCCGCCCCGCCGATCGGTCCGGCGCTGGGTCAGCACGGCGTCAACATCATGGAGTTCTGCAAGGCGTACAACGCCGCGACCGAGTCGCAGCGCGGCAACGTCATCCCCGTCGAGATCACCGTCTACGAGGACCGCTCCTTCACCTTCGTCCTGAAGACCCCGCCCGCCGCCGAGCTCATCAAGAAGGCCGCCGGCGTCGCCAAGGGCTCGGGCGTCCCGCACACCACCAAGGTGGGCAAGATCTCGCAGGACCAGGTCCGCGAGATCGCCGAGGCGAAGATGGTCGACCTCAACGCCAACGACATCGACGCCGCGTCGAAGATCATCGCGGGCACCGCCCGCTCGATGGGCATCACGGTCGAATAAGGCCCTGGTGGTCGAGTGCGCACCGGCCGAGCCGGAGCGTACCGAGACCAGCGGATGCCACGCGGCATCCGACACCGCAGAACTCTCATCCGTGGCAGCGCCCGCCAGGCGCGATGACCACACTCTCGCAAGGAGAACCAACATGGCACAGAAGTCCAAGGCCTACCGGGCCGCGGCCGAGAAGATCGAGGCCGGCAAGTACTACACCCCGACCGACGCCGTCGCGCTCGCGAAGGAGACCGGCTCGGCGAAGTTCGACTCGACCGTCGAGGTCGCGCTGAAGCTCGGCGTCGACCCCCGCAAGGCCGACCAGATGGTGCGCGGCACCGTCATCCTCCCGCACGGCACCGGCAAGACCGCTCGCGTCATCGTGTTCGCGACCGGCCCCGCCGCCGAGGCCGCGATCGCCGCAGGCGCCGACGAGGTCGGCGGCGCCGAGCTCATCGAGAAGGTCGCCGGCGGCTACACCGCGTTCGACGCGGCCGTCGCCACGCCCGAGCTCATGGGCCAGGTCGGTCGTCTCGGCAAGGTCCTCGGTCCGCGCGGCCTCATGCCGAACCCCAAGACCGGCACCGTGACCCCCAACCCGGCCAAGGCCGTGGAAGACATCAAGGGCGGCAAGATCGAGTTCCGCGTCGACAAGCACGCCAACGTGCACTTCGTCGTCGGCAAGGCCTCGTTCTCCCAGGACCAGCTCGACGAGAACCTCAAGGCCGCCCTCGAGGAGGTCGTGCGCCTCAAGCCGTCGAGCGCCAAGGGCCGCTACATCCAGAAGGGCGCGGTCTCGACCACGTTCGGCCCGGGCATCCCGCTCGACGTCAACGCCATCTGAGTCCGCTCTCGTACGAAGGGTCCGCCGGTTCGCCGGCGGGCCCTTCGTCGTCTGATCGGGCCGTTCAGCGGCCCGAGTCGGGCTCGTCGTCGAGGTCGATCTCCTCGCCGGCGAGGTCGTTCTCGGCGTACTGCGGCTCCTGCTCGCGGGTCGCTCCGCCGGTCGGGCCGTCGTTGCCGTCACCGGGGCCGGGCAGCACCGTCTCGCCCGCGACCGCATCGTTGGTGGCGGTCTCCTGCCACTGTTCCCGGTCGTCCAGGAAGTCCTCTCGTCGGTCGCTCATGCGTCCGCCTCCTCTGCCTCGTCGGTGATGGCCCCGGTCTCCTCCGCGTCGACCACCGTGTGCCGTGTGCCGCTGCGTGCCGCGAGCTCGCGGCCGGCCTCGACGGCCTCCTCCTTCGTGCGGAAGCTCTGCGAGCGTTCGGGGTCGCCAACCACCCGGTTGACCCACTGCCCTCGCTTGGAGAGCGTCTCCACGTCGCCGTCGGCCATCGGCCTGCACCGCCCTTCGGTCGGGGATCGCACCTCCGGCGGGTCCGAAGGCCCGGGCACGCCCGGTGATCGATCCGGCATCCAGTCAACGCGTCCCGCCCGCCGTACGGTAGGCGTTGACATCCGTCCAGCAGCCCCGCACTCTCAGGGGTCGGCCGACGGCACGGCGCGGTCTCCTGGGCAGAATCACCCATGACCGCTCGCCCGGATGCGCCGATCGCCCGACGCGGCGGAACGCGCTGCCCGCCTACCGTCGGTCGCGAGGGACCGCCATGACGGCCCGGGAAGCGAAGGAGCGCATGGATGTCACGGACGCGTCGGGGCACGGACCCTCGGCGCACCACCAGCCGATCGAGGAACACGACACGGTCGTCGTCGGCGGCGGGCAGGCCGGTCTGACGATGGGACACGAGCTCGCCGTGCGCGGCCGCGACTTCGTCATCCTCGACGCAGCCGACCGCATCGGCGATGCATGGCGCCGCCGCTGGGACTCCCTTCGGCTGAACACGCCGGCGAAGTACGACGCGCTGCCCGGCCTGCCGGTCGGGCGGGACCGTCTCGCCTTCCCCACCAAGGACGAGTTCGCCGACTACCTCGAGCGCTACGCCGTCGCGCAGCAGCTGCCCGTGCGAACCGGCGAGCGGGTCGACCGCCTCGTCCGTTCGGGCGACCGCTACGTGCTCACCACCCGCGACGGTCGCGGGTACACCGCCGCGAACGTCGTCATCGCCACGGGCCCGTTCCAGGTGCCGCGCCTGCCCGCGTTCGCCGCGCGGATCGCTCCGCACGTGGTGAGCCTGCACTCGGCCGACTATCGCAACCCCCGGCAGCTCGCCGCCGGCCGGGTGCTCGTGGTCGGATTCGGCAACTCGGCGTCGGAGATCGCGCTCGAGACCGCGCGGACGCACGAGACCTGGATCTCCGGTGCACCCACGGGGGAGCTCCCCTTCCGTCACGGCCCGGCCGCGGCGCGGTTCGCGCTGCCCGTGGTCCGCATGCTCGGCCTGCACGTCGCGACCGAGCGCACGGCACTGGGCCGATCCGTCCTGCGTCGCATGAGGGGGAAGGCGGAGCCGCTGATCCGCGTGCGCCGTCGCGACCTCGCGGGAGCGGGAGTGAGGTTCGTGCCGCGGACGACCGGAGTGGAGGACGGGATGCCCGTCGTCGGCGAGACCGCCGTCGACGTCGCGAACGTCATCTGGTGCACCGGATACGACGAGGACCACGCGTGGGTGGACCTGCCCGGGTTCGAAGGAGGAGGACGGCCCGAGCACGTCCGCGGCGTCGTGACCGGGACGCCCGGGCTGTTCCTGCTCGGCCAGCACCAGCTCTACTCGGTGGGCTCCGGCACGCTCCTCGGCGTGGGGCGCGACGCGCGATACCTCGCCACGCGCCTCGTGCCCCCCGTTCCGGCACGGGCGGCGGCCGACGACCGAGTCCCGCTCCACGGGGACGAGGCGTCGAGCGCGCCAACGGGACCCAGCCTTGCGGGCACCGGACGACCGGCGTAGCGTCGCGATCGGAGGGACGGTCCGGCGGACGGGCGAGGCGCGTCGGCCCGCGCCATCCGCTGGAGCGACCGAATGGGGACGCCGACCGAACTCGAACGTGCGCGCACCGCCGTCGCAGAGCGTCGATGGTCGGATGCCGTGGACGCGTTCGGCGATGCCGGCGTCGCGGGGCCCGAACCCGAGCCCGCCGACCTGGTGCGGCAGGCGGATGCGCTCGAGCTGGTCGGCCGCGAGGGGGAGTCGATCATCGCGCGGACCCGTGCGCACGAGGGGTTCCTCGCGGCAGGCGACGTGCCGGCCGCCATCCGCTGCGCCGTGTGGATCAGCCTGCAGGCCCTCAACGCCGGGGACCGTGCGCAGGCGGCGGGATGGCACGCGCGGGCACGCCGGCTGTCCGACCGACTCGACCAGCCCGAGTCGGTGACGGGATTCGTGCTGATCCCCGAGGCGCTCGGCGCCCTGTACTCCGGCGACGTCGAGGCCGGCGGGCGGCTCTTCGCCGAGGCGCTCGCGATCGCCGAGCAGGACCGCCGGGACGCGGACCTGTTCGCGCTCGCCGCACTCGGCACCGGCCAGGCGAAGGTCATGGCGGGCGACGGCGAGGGCGGCTTCCGACTGTTCGACGAGGCGATGGTCGGCGTCACCGCCGGGGAGGTCGGACCCATCCCCTCGGGAATCGTCTACTGCGCGGTCATCGGGCTCTGCCACCTGTCGTTCGAACTCCGACGTGCGATCGAGTGGACCCGCGCACTGGACCGCTGGTGCCGCGCCCAGCAGGCGCTCGTCGCGTTCACCGGCCAATGCCAGGCGCACCGGGCGGAGCTCTTCCGCCTGCACGGAGCGTGGGACGAGGCACTCGAGGCCGCCGGAGCGGCCGACGAGCGGCTGGCCGCCGGCGACCACGGCGCGGCGTTCGGCGCGCCCTACCAGCAGGCCGAGGTGCTGCGACTCCGCGGCCGGTTCGACGCCGCCGAGGAGCAGTACCGGCGGGCGGGCGACTCCGGATGGGACCCGCAACCGGGGCTGGCACTGCTGCGCCTCGCCCAGGGGCGGACCGGGCTCGCGCAGACCCTCATCCGTGACGGCATCGCGTCCGCGGACGCGGCCACCCGGTGCCACCTCATCCCGGCGGCGGTCGACATCGAGGTCGGCGCGGGGGACCTCCCGGCGGCGCGGCGGCTCGCCGACGAGCTGGGATCGCTCGCGGAACGCCGCGGCTCCGCGATGCTCGAGGCCGTCGCCGCGTTCGCGGACGGTGAGGTGCGTCTGGCGGAAGGGGAGCCGGCCGTCGCGTTCCACCGCCTGCGTGCGGCGCGGGACGGATGGCGCGCGCTCGGCGCCCCGTACGAGGTCGCGCGATGCCGCCTCCTGATGGGCCGGGCCCGCCGTGCGCTCGGCGACGACGAAGCCGCGATCGACGAGTTCGAGCAGGCGCACGCGGCGTTCGCCGCGCTCGACGCGGCGCCCGCGGCCGCGGAGGCCGCCGCAGAGCTCGGACGCTCCGACGTCGCGGGGCGGGCGGGGCCCCTCAGCTCCCGGGAGGTCGAGGTGCTGCGCCTGGTCGCGACTGGCATGACGAACCGGGCGATCGCGTCGCAGCTGGTGCTCAGCGAGAAGACCGTGGCCCGTCACCTCAGCAACATCTTCACGAAGCTGGACCTCTCGAGTCGCGCCGCCGCCACGGCGTACGCGTTCGAGCACCGACTCGTCTGAGCGGCGCGCGACGCCGCGAACGTTCGGCCGCACGGACCGGCATGCCCGACGGATGGGTGGAACCACCCATTCCCGCGAGGCGAGGAGATGCATGATTCCCCCGAAGACGCACGCGCTCCGGCGCCGTAGCGTCGAAGCCATGGATGTTCCGGTGCTGGCAGGGCTCATCGCGGCGGTCGTGTTCGCGATCAGCAACCTGCCGATGCTCTGGAAGGCGGTGCGCACGCGCGACGTCACCTCGTACAGCCTGGGCAGCATCGCGATGATCAACGCCGCCAACGTCGTCTACTCGCTGTACGTCTTCAGCCTCCCACCGGGGCCGATCTGGATGCTGCACTCGTTCTACCTCGTGGCCTCGGCCGTCATGCTCGTGCTGTGCCTGCGTGCCCGGGCGGCGGCCGCCGGCAGCGGTGACCACCGCATCGCCGAATAGCCTGCCTCCCGCCTCCGGTCTTGCGGGCGTTCATGGCGCAACGGTACGTTTCCCACGACGCCGCGGGCCCGGGCCGAGCGGCCGGCGGTCGCCGGGGGAGCGAGATGATGTCGCCGAGCACGCTCGATGCCGGCCGCGGCGCGGCGGCCGATGGACGCTGGGCCGACGCGGTCGAGTACCTGGCGCAGGCCGACGCCGACGGTGGGCTCGCGGCATCCGATCTCGAACTGCTCTCGACGGCCGCCCTGCTGCGGGGCGACCCCTCCACCGCGGTCGCTACGGGATCCCGGGCGTACGACGCGCACCTCGCCCGTTCCGATGCGGCCGCCGCCGCGTGGGTGGCGGGCCGGCTCGCCCTCGAGTCGGTGGAGCTCGGCGACTTCACGGGCTCGGTCGCCTGGTCGGCGCGCGCGATGCGCGTCGCCGAGGCACTCGACGAGCCGGGCTCGCTCGCCGGGTTCGTGCGACTCGGACCGGCCGTCGCGCAGCTCGGGAGCGGGAACGCCGCGGAGTCCCGCCGCATCTTCCTGGAGATCCGCGGCCTCGCCGAGCGCCATGGCGATCGCGAGCTCGACGCGAACGCCTCGCTCGGCCTCGGCAAGTCGCTCGTCGAGCTCGGCGCGGTCGCGGAGGCGTTCGCGAGCTACGACCGGGCCATGGACGCGGTCGCGACCCGAGAGATCGATCCCGTGACCACCGGCGTGATCAGCTGCGCGCTCATCTCCGACGCGATCATGGCGAACGATCTCGATCGCGCCGAGGAGTGGACGGACATCCTCGACGGGTGGTGCCGAGCGCAGCCGTCGCTCGTGACCTTCAGCGGTCAGCGGCACGCGCTGCGCGCCGCCCTGCTCCTCGTGCGCGGCGCCTGGGACGAGGCGGCGAGTGCGCTCGAGCTCGCGCTGGCCGGCTTCCGCGCAGGGGACTTCCGGGCGATCTACGGAGCGCCGTACTACACGGCCGAACTGCGGCGGCTTCGGGGCGCCTTCCATGCGGCCGAGGAATCGTACCGGCGCGCCGCGGAATCGGGATGGGAACCCCAGCCGGGTCCGGCGCTGCTGCACCTCGCTGCCGGGCGGACGCAGCGCGCGCAGGCCGAGATCCGCCGGAGCGCCGCCGGCGACGACCGGTTCACCCTCCGGTTCGTGCTCCCCGCCGTGGTGGAGATCGAGGCGGTCGCCGGCGACGTCGACGCCGCCCGGCGCGCGGTCGGGGCGCTGCGCGAGGCGAGCGCGGCGATGCCGACGCCGATGCTCGATGCGATGCTCGCCGCATGCGAGTCGCGCGTGCTGCTCGCCGCGGGCGATGCAATCGGTGCACTCCGGGAGGCGCGGGCCGCGTCGCAACGGTTCCACGCGGCGGGCGTGCCGTACGAGCGCGCGCGGAGTCGGGTGCTCGCCGGGCGCGCGCTCCGCGCGCTGGGCGAGCATGCGGAGGCGGAAGCCGAGTTCCTCGCCGCCCGAGAGGTGTTCGCGGGCCTCGGCGCCGAGCCGGCGCTCGCCGAGGTCGCCGACCTGGTCGGCGACCGGCGCAACGGCGCACTGACCGCGCGAGAGATCGAGGTGCTCCGGCTCGTGTCCACGGGGCTGACCAATCGCGGCATCGCCCAGCGGCTCACGCTCAGCGAGCGGACGGTGGAGCGGCACCTCAGCAACATCTTCGGCAAGCTCGGGATCGCGTCGCGCGCGGCGGCCACGGCGTACGCCTACGAGAACGGGCTCATGTGACGTGCTCGCGCACCGGCCGTCGTGGTATCGGGCCTGCCTTCATTCCTCCTCGTCGAACGAGTCGAACTCGGCGTCGAACCCGTCGTCCTCCTCATCCTCCTCATCCTCGTCCCCGTCGCCGAGGACGGTTCCCTCGCGCTCCAGCGCGTCGAGGTCGAGCTCCTCGTCGGTGGGCACGTGCTCGCCCGCGACCGCGTCGTTCACGACGCGCTCGCGCCACTGCTCCTCGTCTTCGTCGGCGGGGTCGTCGCCCCACGGGTCGCTCATCGTCGGTCTCCTCTCGTGCGCTGTCAGGCCGCGCCATCCGTCAGCCCGTGACGCGGAAGCCCCGCTCGCCAGTGGGGGTCAGGTCGGCGGTGCTGATGGAGGTCACCTCGGCGCCGGGCGGCCCTTCGTCGAGCCAGGCCAGCATGGCGTCGACGGATGGCGCATCCCCCTCGATCTCGGCCTCGACCGCGCCGTCGGAGCGGTTGCGGATCCACCCCGCGACGCCCAGGCGCTGGGCCTCGATGCGCGCACTGTACCGGAAGCCGACCGCCTGCACGCGGCCGTGCACGATGACGCGCTGCCGGATCATGAGACCCCCTCGTGACGAGGGTAGACCCGCCCCCGGTCGCGCGCACGGATGCCTCGGGCGCGCCCCGCGCGTAGCATGAGCCGCATGGGGGAGGTCTCGGAGTACGTGGCCGGGCTCGACGAACCGGCCCGATCGGCGATCGAGGCGGTCTACCGGGTGGCGAGGGCGACCGTGCCCGACGCGGTCGAGGGGGTCGGCTACGGCATGCCCGCGCTGCGCTACCGCGACAAGCCGCTGCTGTCGGTGATGGCGGCGAAGGCGCACATCGGCGTGTACCCGTTCAGCCCGGCGGTCATCGAGCAGTCCGCCGAGGCGCTCGACGGGTTCGACCGGGCGAAGGGCACCATCCGGTTCACGGCCGATCGGCCGCTCCCCGACGAGGTCGTGCGGGGCCTCGTCGCGAGGCGACGCGACGAGATCGACGCGACGTCCGGCCGGCGTCGGTCGTGACCGGCGTCGAGCGACCGCAGCTCCTCGGCGAGGCCGTCGACCGAACGCTCGGCCGGGCGCTGGCGGACGTCGCGGCGCACGTGTCCGGTGGCAGGATCGCCGACTACATCCCCGAGCTCGCCGGCGCCGACGCCGAGGCGTTCGGCGTCTCGCTCGCGAGCGTGCTCGGCCGCGTGTACGGCGCCGGCGACACCGGGACGGAATTCACGATCCAGTCGGTCTCGAAGCCGTTCACGTACGCGTTCGCGTGCGACCTGCTCGGCGCCGAGGAGGTGCTGCGGCACGTCGGCGTCGAACCGAGCGGCGAGCCGTTCAACGCGATCAGCCTCGACGCCTCGGGCCGGCCCGAGAACCCGTTCATCAACGCGGGCGCGATCGTGACGACCTCGCTCGTGCCCGCCGCCGATGCCGGCGAGCGGTTCGCGCGCATCCGGGACGCGCTCTCGCGGTTCGCGGGCCGCGAACTCGACCTCGACGACGAGGTGTACCGGTCGGAGGCCGAGACCGGCCACCGCAATCGGGCGCTCGCAGGCCTGGCGCTCGCCACGGGCGCGCTCGGCACGCCGAGCGTCGACGAGGCGACCGACCCGTACTTCCGGCAGTGCTCCCTGCTCGTGACGACCGAGGACCTCGCGCTCATGGCCGCGACGCTCGCGAACGGCGGCGTCCACCCGCTCACTCGCGACCGCGTCGTGAGGGAACGCGCGGCGCGCGACACGCTGTCGCTCATGGCGACGTGCGGCATGTACGACCGCTCGGGCGCCTGGGCGTTCCGGGTCGGCATGCCCGCGAAGTCGGGCGTGGGCGGCGGGATCGTGGCCGTGCGGCCGGGTCAGTTCGGCGTCGGCGTGTTCAGCCCGCCGCTCGACGATGCCGGCAACAGCACGCGGGGCGTGGCGATGCTCGAGGCGCTCTCCGACCGGTTCGGCCTGCACATGTTCGACCACACCTCCGAACCCGCCTCTCCGGTGGGGGAGGTCGACATCGACGCTGCGCACGGCACGGTGACCATCGAGCTGCGCGGCGAGCTCGACTTCGTGGCCGCCGAGCAGGTCGTGCACGATGTCCGCCGGCTCGTCGAGCACACCGGAGCGACGACCGTGCGACTCGACCTCGGCGACGTCACCGCCGTGTCGGAGATCGCCGAGGGGCTGTTCCGCGAGACGAGCGCGGCAGCCGAGGCGGCGGGCCTGCACGTCGAGCGCGTGGAGGGGCCGTGACCGGGTCGTTCGCGCTCGAGGAGGGCCGGGCGGCGATCGCCGACCGGCGCTGGGCCGAGGCGTACGAGCGGCTCGCGGTGGCGGATGCCGCGGCGGACGGCGGACTCGCCCCGGCGGACCTCGAGTCGTTCGCGACCGCGGCCCTGCTGCGCGGCGAGGGGCGCACTGCGCTCGCGGCCATGATGCGAGCCCATGAGGCATTCGTGGTCCGAGGCGACGTCGAGGGCGGGGCGCGAGCTGCCGCGTGGATCGCCGTCTTCCAGATCGAACTGGCCGAGTGGTCGCACAACCTGGAGTGGATCCCACGAGGTCTTCGCATCGCCAGTTCGCTGGCCGAACCTTCCACCTCCGTGACCGGGCTCGCGATGGTTCCGACGTCGATCGCGTCGATCGCGAGCGGAGACCATCGCGGAGCCGAGCGTCAAGCGGCGGAGATCGAGGAGATCGCCGAGCGGTACGAGGACCCGGACCTGGCCGCCATGGGTACCTTCCTGCGCGGCTACTGCCTGCTCGAACTGGGCGATGACCAGGCGGGTGTCGAGTGCATGGACCGGGCGGTGTCCGCGGTGGCCCGCGGCGAGACCTCACCGGTCTTCTCGGGGTTCATCCTGTGCACCGCCGTGGGGATGGCGCACATCGGGTTCGACCTCGGCCGGGTCATCGCCTGGACTTCGGCGCTCGACGAGTGGTGCCGCGAGCAGCCCGAGCTCGTGGCCTACGATGGCCAACGGCATGCGCTGCGAGGCGCGCTCCTCCGCCTGCAGGGCGCGTGGCCCGAGGCGTCGACCGAGGCCGAGCTCGCGATGGCTCGCTTCCGGGCCGGCGACTTCCGGGCGATGTGGGGCGCGCCGTACTGGTACGGGGAGCTGCAGCGACTCCGCGGCGCATTGCACTCCGCTGCGGAATCATTCCGCCGAGCCGGTGAGACCGCGTGGGACCCCCATCCCGGTGCGGCGATGCTCCTGCTCGCCGAGGGCAAGGTCAATCGGGCGCAGGAGCAGATCCGTCGCAGCACCGCCGACGCCGACCGCTACATGCGGCGGCACCGGCTTCCCGCCATGGTCGAGATCGAGATCGCCGCGGGCGACGTCCCGGCGGCGCGGCGCGCGTTCGACGAGCTCAGCGAACGGGCCGGACCCCATCCGTCACCGATGTTCGCGGCCGTGGTCGCGTTCGCGGGCGCCCAGGTCGCGCTCGCCGAGGGCGACGCCGCCGCGGCACTCGCCGGGGCGCGCGAGGCGGGCGACGGATGGCGCACGCTCGGCGTGCCGTACGAGGAGGCCAGGAGCCGGGTGCTCGCGGGGCGGGCCCTGCGCGAGCTCGACGAGGGCGAGCGTGCTCGGAGCGAGTTCGACGCGGCACGCAGCGCGTTCCTCGCGCTCGGCGCCGCGCCCGCGCTCGCAGAGCTCGATCGGATCACGGGCGCCGGTCGCGGCGGCGGCCCGCTCACCGAACGCGAGCTCGAGGTGCTGCGCCTCGTGTCGACCGGCCTCACCAACCGCGCGATCGCCGAACGCCTCTCGCTCAGCGAGAAGACGGTGGCTCGGCACCTCAGCAACATCTTCGCCAAGCTCGGGCTGTCGACGCGCGCCGCGGCGACGGCCTACGCGTACGAGAACGGGCTGGTCTAGCCTCCGGCCGCCGCAAGGGCGGATCGTCCGTGCGTCGGCCGACGGCGGACCGCCAGGCATGCCCGACGAGAGCCTGCGTGGATGACGACGCGCTCCGGAGCGGAGCCCCGGAGCGCGTCGCGCGACCGGTCGCCGGTCGTCGCGCAGTGCTCAGCCGATGCGGATGAGCTTCTTGTTGACGAACTCGTCGGCGCCGAGGCGGCCCATCTCGCGCCCGGTGCCCGAGCGCTTCACGCCGCCGAACGGCAGCTCCGCGCCATCCGCCAGCACGACGTTCACGAAGACCATGCCGGCCTCGATCGCGTTCGCGACGCGGTCGGCCTGCTCGGGGTCGGTCGTGTAGACGTACGAGCCGAGGCCGAACGGGATGTCGTTGGCGATGCGCACGGCGTCGTCCTCGTCGGCGGCGCGGTACACCTGCGCCACCGGGCCGAAGAACTCCTCCTTCGACGCGGGGTTGTCGGAGGAGACCTCCGTGAGGACCGTGGTCTGGAAGAATGCGCCGTCGCGCGAGCCGCCGTGCACCAGCGTCGCGCCGTGCTCGACCGCGCGCTTGACCTGCTCGTCGAGGCCCTCGGCCGCCCTGAGCGACGACAGCGGGCCCAGCGCCGAGTCGGACGAGGTCGGGTCGGTGGCCTCGACTTCGGCGATCTTCGCGGTGAACTTCTCGAGGAACGGCTCGTAGAGCTCGTCGACCACGATGAACCGCTTGGCCGCGTTGCACGACTGGCCGCTGTTGTCGAGCCGCGCGTCGACCGCGTTCTGCACGGCCGTGTCGAGATCGTCGGTCGACAGCAGGATGAACGGGTCGGACCCTCCGAGCTCGAGCACGACCTTCTTCAGGTGGCGGCCGGCGATCTCGGCGACCGCGGCGCCCGCGCGCTCGGAGCCGGTGAGCGAGACGCCCTGCACGCGCGGGTCGGCGATGACGGTCTCGATCTGGTCGTGCGACGCGTAGATGTTCACGAAGGCGCCCTCGGGGAACCCGGCGTCGGCGAAGATCTGCGCGATCGCCGCGGCGGACTCGGGGCACTGCTCGGCGTGCTTGAGCAGGATCGTGTTGCCGATGATGAGGTTCGGGCCGGCGAAGCGGGCGACCTGGTAGTACGGGAAGTTCCACGGCATGACGCCGAGCAGCACGCCGAGCGAGCTCCGCCTGATGACGGCCGAGCCGTCGCCGGCGAGCAGCGCGACCGGCTCGTCCTTCAGGAACTCGGCGGCGTTGTCGGCGTAGTAGGTGTAGATGTCGCCCGCGAAGTCGGCCTCGGCGAGGGCCTGCTCGATCGGCTTGCCCATCTCGCGGACGATGATCTCGCCGAGCTCCTGCCGTCGTTCGACGTGCAGTTCGCCGACCCGCCGGATGAGCGCGGCGCGCTCCTCGACGGTGGTGGTCTTGGACCACGTGCGGTGCGCCTCTGCGGCGGCGGCGATCGCGGCCTCGAGCTCGGCGTCGGTGATGGTCGGGTACGTCTTGACCGTCTCTCCGGTGGCCGGGTTGACGACAGCGTAGTTCGTCATGGGACTCCTCTGGTGAAGGTGCACGGGGCTCGCCACCCGGGTTGGCGACGACGGTGCACGCCATCTCCAAGCCTAAGCCGACTTCGACGCCGCGCGATCGACGCGGTGGCGGATCCGCGGCGGGCATTGGACGGGATGTACATCCGGCGCCTCGCGGGGCGGGGTTATCGTGGCGGAGGAGCCACCGGGTGGCCGGCCGAGGAGGGCGCATGGCGCAGACGCAGGATGGCGCGACGGGCGCGCTCGCCGGAATTCGCGTCGCCGACTTCTCGCGCGTGCTCGCCGGGCCCTACGCCACCATGCTGCTGGCCGACTTCGGCGCCGACGTGGTCAAGGTCGAGCCGCCGACGGGCGACGACACGCGGCAGTGGCATCCGCCGGTCGGGCCCGACGGCCAGGCGACCTACTTCGCGAGCGTCAACCGGAACAAGCGGTCGGTGGCGCTCGACCTGACGGATACCGCAGGCCTCGCCGAGGCCAGGCGGCTCGCGGCGACCGCCGACGTGGTCGTCGAGAACTTCCGCCCGGGCGTGATGTCGCGGTTCGGCCTCGCCTACGAGGACGTCCGCGCTGCCAACCCGCGCGTCGTCTACTGCTCGATCACCGGGTTCGGCGCCGGGAAGGGCGCCGCGCTCGCCGGATACGACCTGCTCGTGCAGGCCGTCGGCGGGCTCATGAGCATCACCGGCGCGGCCGACGGCGAACCGGCCAAGGCCGGCGTGGCCCTCGTCGACGTGCTCACCGGCCAGAACGCGGTCGCCGGCATCCTGCTGGCGTTGCGGCGGCGGGATGCCACGGGCGAGGGCTCCCTCGTCGAGGTGAACCTCCTCCACAGCCTGCTGTCGGCGCTCACCAACCAGGCCGGCTCGACGCTCGCCACCGGCCGCGCGCCGGCGCGACTCGGCAATGCCCACCCCAGCATCGCGCCGTACGCGGTGTTCCGCGCCGCCGACCGCGAGCTCGTCATCGCCGTCGGCAACGACCGCCAGTTCCGCACGCTCGCCCGGCTCCTTCGCGCTCCTGAGCTCGCCGACGATCCGCGCTTCGCCACGAACGCCGATCGCGTCGCGCATCGCCATGCGCTGCACGACGCGCTCGACCGGGCGCTCGCCCCGGCATCCGCTGTGCACTGGGTCGAGGTGCTGACCGACGCCGGGGTGCCGGCCGGGCTCGTCAACGACGTCGCCGAGGCGATCGCGTTCGCCGACGCGCTGGGCCTCGCGCCGGTCGTGGAGCTCGACGGGGTCCGTTCGATCGCGAACCCGATCGGGCTCGCGGCCGCGCCGGCACGCCACCTCACGCCGCCGCCGCGGCTCGACGCGGATCGCGGCGCCGACTGGCACCCGAATCCCCGGGTCGAGCAGCCTCGAGCGCGTACCGAGACCTGAACCCCGCGAAAGGACCATCGTGACCGACACCGCCGCCGTCACCGCCGCCATGACCGCCCCGCGCATCGACGCCGTCTTCGACGTCGACGCGCTGCTCACCGACGAGGAGCGCGAGTGGCGCGACCGCGCCCGCCGCTTCGCGGGGGAGCGCATCGCGCCCGTCATCGAGCAGGACTTCGAGGACCGGCGCTTCCGCCGCGAGCTCGTGCGCGAGGCCGGAGAGCTCGGGTTCCTCGGCATGCACCTCACGGGCTACGGATGCGCCGGGGCCGGCGCCGTCGCGTACGGGCTGGTGTGCCTCGAGCTCGAGGCCGCCGACTCGGGCTGGCGCACGTTCGTGTCGGTGCAGGGGTCGCTCGCGATGAGCGCCATCCACAAGTACGGCTCGGAGGAGCAGAAGCAGCGCTGGCTGCCCGGCATGGCGACGGGCGAGCTGATCGGATGCTTCGCGCTCACCGAGCCGCAGGGCGGCAGCGACCCCGCGGCGATGACCACGGTCGCCCGCCGCGACGGCGACGAGTGGGTGCTCGACGGCGCCAAGCGCTGGATCGGGCTCGCGTCGCTCGCCGACGTGGCCGTGGTGTGGGCGAAGGTCGCGGATGCGTCGGGCGAGGACGACGGCGTGGTGCGCGGGTTCCTCGTGCCCACGACGAGGCCCGGTTTCACCGCCACGCCGATCGACGGCAAGCTCTCGATGCGCGCCTCGGTGCAGTGCGACGTGACGTTCGAGGGCGTGCGGCTGCCGGCCGACGCGATCCTGCCCGGGGCGCGCGGGCTGTCGGGGCCGTTCGGATGCCTCAATGAGGCGCGCTACGGCATCGTCTGGGGCGCCATGGGCGCCGCACGCTCCTGCCTCGAGGCGGCGCTCGAACGCTCGATCACGCGCGAGGTGTTCGGCCGGCCGATCGGCGCGAACCAGCTCATCCAGGCCAAGCTCGCCGACATGCTCGTCGAGGTGGAGAAGGGCGTGCTGCTCGCCCTGCACCTCGGCCGGCTCAAGGAGCGCGGGGCGCTCACGCCCGCGCAGATCTCGGTCGGCAAGCTCAACTCGGTGCGCGAGGCGCTGAAGGTCGCGCACGAGGCGCGCGCCATCCTCGGCGGCGACGGCATCACGGCGGAGTTCCCGGTCATGCGGCACGCCGCGAACCTCGAGTCGGTGCGCACGTACGAGGGCACCGACGAGGTGCACCAGCTCGTGATCGGCCGCGCGCTGACGGGACTGAACGCCTTCTAGCATCCTGGGGGACACGCCGGAGGCCGGCGCCGAGGGGCGACGCCGGCCTCCGGTCGGTGGATCGGACCGTCAGTTGACGCCGGGCAGGATGATCCACCGGTTCAGGAGGATCAGCCAGATGACCAGCAGCACGAGCGCGATGATCGTGAGCGTGCGCCCGGTGCGTCCGCCCGCGAAGAGCGCCACCGCGAGCACCACGATCGTCGCGATGCCGAGCACGAGCGAGCCGAACGGGATGCCCGGCAGGAACAGGGAGAGCAGGAACAGCCCGGCGACGATGATCTCGATGATGCCGACGACCGTCGAGCCACCGCGGGCGCGAAGCCGCAAGATGCCGTCGACGAGTGCGAGGACGCCGCCCGCGAGGGCGATGAGCAGGAGCCAGGACAGAGCGATCATGGGGTTCCTCCGTTCGGTGTGGGGTCACCGCGACGAGGGATCCGGTCCCTCGACGCCGCCACACTAGCCACGCACGGCGGCGCGCGCCGCCCGTTGCGCGGTGAGTCCGCGAACGTGTATGCCGGCACGCGCATGTCGGGAATCTCCGCGAAATGCGGGACGATCGGGAATGGAAACGGGGCGTCATCCGGTTTCATCCCGTGGCCGCCGCCGTGATGGACTCGTCAGCGCCGGCCCCCGAACCCCGGCACCGGCACACCCCGCCGCGAACCCGACGTCACGAACGGAGCACCATGCCTCTCGCCCGCACCCGCACCCTCCTCGGCCTCGCCGCCGCATCCGCCGCCGTCGTCGCGCTCGCCGCGTGCTCGAGCAGCGACGCCGGCTCCGACTCGGGCGCGGCGACCGACGCGGGCGACGAGTACGGCCTCGTGCAGGCCGGCACCCTCACGGTCGCGACCGAGGGCACGTACCGCCCGTTCAGCTTCCACGAGGACGGCTCGGGCGACCTGGTCGGCTACGACGTCGAGGTCGCCGAGGCCGTCGCCGAGAAGCTCGGCCTCGAGGTGCAGTTCCAGGAGACCCAGTGGGACGCGATCTTCGCAGGCCTCGACGCCGGCCGCTTCGACGTCATCGGCAACCAGGTCTCGATCACGCCCGAGCGCGAGGAGCAGTACCTCTTCAGCGCGCCCTACACCGTCTCGCGCGGCGTCATCGTCGTGAACGAGGGCGACACGTCGATCTCCTCGTTCGACGACCTCGAGGGCAAGACGACGGCGCAGTCGCTCACGAGCAACTGGTACGAGCTGGCGACCGAGTCGGGCGCGCAGGTCGAGGCCGTCGAGGGCTGGGCGCAGGCCGTCGCACTGCTCGAGCAGGGCCGCGTCGACGCGACCATCAACGACGAGCTCACCTTCCTCGACTACCTGACCACGACGCCCGATGCCGCGATCGAGGTCGCCGCGGAGACCGACGAGACCTCCGAAAGCGCCTTCGCCTTCACCAAGGACAAGGAGGCGCTCGTCGAGGCCGTCGACGGGGCGCTCGCCGAGCTGCGCGACGAGGGCGTGCTCGCCGAGATCGGCGAGAAGTACTTCGGCGCCGACGTCTCGGAGTAGTCCGCACCCGTTCCGGCGGTGCCGCGCGATCGCGCGCGGCACCGCCGCCTCCGTGCGCGCGGATCCCGCCGACGCTGACGGAGGCCCCCGGCGCGAATGGCACCATTGGGCGAAGGGTCCGCGCACGCGGCATCCGTGCGCCCGGAAGGACGTGAGCCTGTGAACGAGAACCTGCAGCTCCTGCTCGAGTCGGTCGGGCCCCTGGTCCTGGGCGCCGTCACGGGCACCATCCCGCTCGCCCTCGCCTCGTTCGCCATCGGGCTCGTGCTCGCCCTGGCCGTCGCGCTCATGCGACTCTCGAAGAACCGGATCCTGTCGAGCATCGCGCGGTTCTACGTGTCGGTCATCCGGGGAACGCCGCTGCTCGTGCAGCTCTTCGTGATCTTCTACGGCATGCCCTCGCTCGGCATCACGATCGACCCCTGGCCGAGCGCGATCGCCGCATTCTCGCTCAACGTCGGCGGCTACGCGGCCGAGATCATCCGAGCGGCGATCCTGTCGGTTCCCAAGGGCCAGTGGGAGGCGGCGTACACGATCGGGATGTCGTCCGCGACGACGCTGCGCCGCGTCATCCTGCCGCAGGCCGCCCGCGTCTCGGTGCCGCCGCTGTCGAACACGTTCATCTCGCTCGTGAAGGACACCTCGCTCGCCTCGCTCATCCTCGTGACCGAGCTGTTCCGCGTCGCCCAGCAGATCGCCGCGTTCAGCACCGAGTTCATGCTGGTGTACCTCGAGGCGGCCCTGATCTACTGGGTGATCTGCCTCGCGCTCTCAGGCGGGCAGTCGATGCTGGAGAAGAGGTTGGACCGCTATGTCGCCCACTGAACCGCCCCAGCCACCCATCCCGCCGTCGGGCGGCGACCCGCTCGCGCCGCCGCAGACCGGGTCGACGGATGCCGCGGTGCTGCTGTCGGCTCGTGGCATCCGCAAGTCGTTCGGCACCAACGAGGTGCTGCGCGGCATCGACTTCTCGGTGCGGCGCGGCGAGGTCGTCACGCTCATCGGGCCGAGCGGCTCGGGCAAGACCACCGTGCTGCGATCGCTCAACGGCCTGGAGACCCCGGATGGCGGCGAGCTCGCCTTCGACGGCGGCCCGACCATCGACTTCTCGCGCCCGCTCGCGAAGGCCGGCCGGATCGCCATGCGCGACCGATCCGCGATGGTGTTCCAGCAGCACAACCTGTTCCCGCACATGACCGTCATCGAGAACGTCGTCGAGGGGCCGATCCGCGTGCAGCGGGTGCCCAAGGCGCAGGCGCTCGCCGACGCATCCGCCCTGCTCGACCGCGTCGGCCTCGCCGAGAAGCGCGACGCCTACCCGTTCGAGCTCTCGGGCGGGCAGCAGCAGCGCGTCGGCATCGTGCGCGCGCTCGCCCTGAAGCCCGACCTGCTGCTCTTCGACGAGCCCACGAGCGCGCTCGACCCCGAGCTGGTCGGCGAGGTGCTGCACGTGATCAAGGAGCTCGCCGACGAGGGCTGGACCATGGTCGTCGTCACCCACGAGCTCGCGTTCGCACGCCAGGCCGCGCACGAGGTGCTGTTCATGGACGGCGGCGTGATCGTCGAGCGCGGTGCGCCCGCGCAGATCTTCACGAACCCGCGCGAGGAGCGCACGCGGCGGTTCCTCGACCGGATCCTGCGGCCGCTCGACTGAGCGCGCTCACGGTCCGACTCGACGGTCGCGGAGGTCGGGCGACTAGCGTGAGGGGATGCCCGCGTCCGTCACCGGCTCCGCCGCACGGGTGACGAGCGTGGACGCGACGGCCTCGGCCGTGGGCCTCGAGCCCGGGCCCGCCGGATCGGAACCGCCCAGCCGGCGGGTGACGAACGCGCGCCGCGCGCTCGGGGGCTTCCGGCTCGCCATCGCGGTGATCGAGGTCGTCGCGCTCATCGGCAACTACCAGTACGTGCTGGAGTTCCCGCTGTTCGCATCGGTCAACTTCTTCAGCTACTTCACGATCCTGTCGGCGATGCTCGCGGTCGCGACGCTGCTCGTCGCCGCCGGATTCGCGCTGCTGCAGCCGCGCGACCCGCCGCTGCTCGGCGCGTTCCGCACCATGGTCACCGTGTACCTGCTCGTCTCGGGGATCGTGTTCGGGCTCATCGCGCTGCAGGCCTCCACACGCGACTACCGCCTCGAGGTGCCCTGGTCGGACACCCTCCTGCACTTCGTCGTGCCGCTGCTCGCGCTGATCGCATGGACGGTCGACGCCGTCATCGCCGTGAACCCGCCCGTTCCCTGGGCGACCGTCGGGCTCGTGCTCGTGCTGCCGTCGATCTGGCTCGTCTACACGCTCCTGCGCGGCAACGAGATCGGCTGGTACCCGTACTTCTTCCTCGACGAGTCGCAGGTCGGCGGGCCCGGCGGCGTCGCGGCGTACTGCCTGCTCGTGCTCGGGATCTTCGTCCTGCTGACGGCGGTGCTCGTCGCCGTGCATCGTCGCCTCGCGCGCATGGCCCTGCGGCGGCGAGCCGACCGTTCGGCCGCTCGGCAGGCGACCACGACGGGGGCGGATGTCGCGGGTTAGCCGGCCGCGAACGGCGCGAGCGCCGCGAGCACCGCGTCGAGCGCGGCGTCGTCGTCGAGCTCGGCGATGCGGCGGGCGTGCTCGGCCGCGAGCATCCCGACGAGCGCGGGGCGCCGCGGATCCACCCCGAGCTCGAGCCAGGCCGCGACCGTCGAGGTGGCGCCCACCACGGTGAGCACGTTCGACAGCTCGTCGACCGACGTCGCTCCGGCCGCGGCATCCGTCGTCGAGCGCCAGAACGCCTCGTCGAAGCGGAGCTGCACGAGATCGAGGGCGCCCATGCCGATCGTCGAGATGGCCCGCTGGTGCAGCAGCGGCAGCGGCGGGTCGAACGTGATGGTGTCGGTCTTCAGCACGCCGATCGACGCGGTCACGATCACCCGGTGCGCCCGAAGCGACTCGCCGGAGTCGAGGCGGAGGCTCACGCCCTCGTCGTCGACCGCGATGTCGGTAACCGCGCTGGACCCCGCGATGTCGAGGCCGTCGGCGAGCAGGTCGATGAGGCCGGACCATCCGCTCGTCACCTGCGCGGTCGGCCGCCAGACGGCGTCGGCATCGAACCGCTGCGCCGAGATGCGTGCCGGGACGGCGCCCGTCGTCGGCTCGACGCCGGTCGTGAGCGCGTTGACGAACCAGTCGCGCGGCCCGAGGCCGTCGGCGCCGGTCTCGGGCGGGAGCGGGACGACGCCCGAGCGGACCAACGCGGTGGAGAGCGAGGTGTCGGCCGACTGCGCCGCGGCCCAGGCCTGCGCGGTCGCGATCGCGTCCCAGCCGGCCGTCGACGGCGCGACCACCACGCCCTCGGGCGTGCGGGGCTGGATCCGCGGCGTGAAGTCTCGCGTCGCGACGCCCGCCTCGGCCAGCACGGCGTTGAGGATCCCCCCGTCGGAGGCGAACGGGCTGCCGAGCTCGACGGCCGAGCCGAATTCGTCGTCGTCGACCGTGTGCAGGCGGCCGCCGAGGCGGTCGCGCGCCTCGATCACGACGACCTCGAACCCCTGGTCGACGAGCGTGCGGGCGGCGGCGAGGCCGGCGATGCCCGCGCCGATGATCGCGATCCGGTCGCCCTCGCCGGCGAGGCCGGCGACGGCCCGGCCTGCGCGCATCCCCTCGGCGTACGCGCCGTGGACGGTTCCCGGCGAGTCCGGCGAGGTGGCCTCGCCCGCGATGACGAGGCGGTCGGCGACCGGCTCCCCGAGCGCCGCGCGGAGTTCGGGCGTGGTGCCGACCGCGTCGAAGCTGAACGCGCCGCGCACGAACGGGTCGGCGCTCCAGCGCGAGCGGAGGAAGGCCGACGGGCTCGGGACGGCGCCGGGGGTGGGCGTCGGCGTCGGAGTCGGCGTCGGGGTCGCCGTGGCGGTCGGCGACGGGCTCGGGCCGCCGCCGGTGCACCCGGCGAGGGAGGCCGCGGCGAGGCCGCTGACGGCCGCGGCGAGGAACGCGCGTCGCGGCATCCCCCCGGCCGGGCCCCGTGCGTCCATGTGCCTCAGGCTAGCCGCTCGCCGTGCGCGGCTCCCCGCACCGCCGCCCGGCGGCCTCTCCCGCCCGAGCCTGTCCGACCCGGCGGATATACGATCCGGCGCGCCGACGATCCGCGCCCTCCCGCGGCGTGGCGGATCGTATATCCGCCGGATCGAACGGCGCCGCCCGCCGCGACGCGAGGTCGTGGCGGGCGGCGTCCGTGGGCGGGCAGGACTGCGTCAGGCGACCTCGGCGTCGGCGAGCTCGAGGGCCTCGTCGATGATGTCGAGGCCGCGCACGAGCTCGTCCTCGGTGATCACGAGCGGCGGGGCCACGTGCATCCGGTTGAAGTGGATGAACGGCCAGAGGCCGGCCTGCTTGCACGCGGCGGCGACCTTCGCCATCGGCGCGGCATCCGCTCCCGATGCGTTGAACGGCACGAGCGGCTCGCGGGTCTCGCGGTCGCGCACGAGCTCGATGGCCCAGAACAAGCCCAGGCCGCGCACCTCGCCGACAGACGGATGCCGCTCGGCGATCGCCCGCAGGCGGGGCTCGACGACGCGCGTGCCCAGGTCGCGCACTCGATCGAGGATGCCGTCGCGCTCGAACACCTCGAACGTCGCGACGCCGGCGGCGCACGCGAGCGGGTGGCCCGAGTACGTGAGGCCGCCCTGGAACGACACGGTGTCGAAGTGCGACGCGATGCGTTGCGAGATCACGACGCCGCCGAGCGGCACGTATCCGGAGTTCACGCCCTTCGCGAAGGTGATGAGGTCGGGCGTCACGCCGAAGTGGTTCACCGCGAACCACTCGCCGACGCGGCCGAAGCCGACCATCACCTCGTCGGCGATGTACACGATGCCGAACCGGTCGGCGATGCGGCGCACGCCCTCGAGGTACCCCGGCGGCGGCACGAGCACGCCGTTGGTGCCGACGACCGTCTCGATGATGATCGCGGCGACGGTGTTCGCGCCCTCGAGCGTGATGACCTGCTCGAGGTGGGCGAGGGCGCGCTCGGTCTCCTGCTCGGGGGTCTCGGCGTGGAACGACGAGCGGTACGGGTACGGCCCGAGGAAGTGCACGACGCTGCCGTCGCTCGGCTCGTTCGCCCAGCGGCGCGGGTCGCCCGTGAGCGAGATCGCCGTGGCGGTGCCGCCGTGGTAGCTCCGGTACATCGACAGCACCTTGCGGCGGCCGGTGACGGCGCGCGCCATCCGCACCGCGTGCTCGTTCGCGTCGGCGCCGCCGTTCGTGAAGAACACCTTGTCGAGGTCGCCCGGCGCGACCTCGGCGATGCGCCGCGCGAGCTCGCCGCGCACATCGTTCGCGAGGGCGGGCTGAATCGTCGCGAGGCGGCCGGCCTGCTCCTGGATCGCGGCCACGAGGTCGGGGTGCTGGTGGCCGAGGTTGAGGTTCACCAGCTGGCTCGAGAAGTCGAGGTACGCGTTGCCCTGGTAGTCCCAGAACGTCGAGCCCTCGCCCGCGGCGACGGGCAGCGGGTCGATCAGCGCCTGCGCGCTCCACGAGTGGAACACGTGGGCGCGGTCGTCGGCGCGCACCTGCGCCTCGGCGGCAGGGTCGGGCAGCGGATGGCGCGTGCCGCGGCGGTCGACGTACGACGCCGCGGTCGCGGCATCCGTCACCGTCTCTGCGGGGATGAGCGTGTCGGTCATGTGATGGCTCCTGTGGCGTTGGGGGGGGGGGGGGGGGGGGGGGGGGGGGGGGGGGGGGGGGGGGGGGGGGGGGGGGGGGGGGAGGGGGAGGGGGGGGGGGGGGGGGGGGGGGGGGGGGGGGGGGGGGGGGGGGGGGGGGGGGGGGGGGGGGGGGGGGGGGGGGGGGGGGGGGGGGGGG